>JAADFM010000120.1 GCA_013152845.1 Methanobacteriota archaeon
GGTTATGACCTCAATGGGCCTGGCCTGGGCCGGGGGGTCATACCTGAGTTTTATGACGGTCTTCCGTTCCCTCATCTTTAATCCACTACCTATTCTTACACACCTACTATGTAAATTTTTGCATATTTAAGTGTTATGATTTAATAATCATAAAAAATTTTATATATATCTTGCTATTCAGAAAGAAATAAATATGATTAGTGTAATAAATTCTACGCAATATGAAAGAGATATGGGAAGTATCGGGTGAAGAAGGGTATTAGGCGAAGGAGTGGTTGATGATGCGTTTGCCGTGGTTTTCCCGGAAACAGGGGGAGGAGGAGATTGCGAGGCTGGAGGAGAAGATAGACGGCCTCATCCACGAGATGCAGAGCATATCCATAGTGGTTGGCCAGCTCAAGGAGGACTCGGAGGGGAAGTTCGAAGCCCTGGACCAGGAGCTGGCCCAGATAAACGAGAACCTCATGGGCCTCAACAAGGAGGAAGAGGACCGGGATGCCCAGAGGGACGAGATGAAGGCCCTGGTGGAGGAAAGGCTTAAAGGGGCCGCCGGTGCTGTGGAGCAGATGAGGAAGGATTTCCAGGCCATGGAGGCAGAAATCGCCTCTTTGAAGGAGGGTATGGAGGCCATCTCCGGTAGGGACGAGGCCCTCTCCCAGGCCCAGGCCGAGCTCACCGCAAGGCTCGATGAGGCCATGAGGGAGACCAGGCATTCCCTGTCCAGGCTTTTCAAGGGACTGAACGTGGTCTACCGGGCAGGCAAAAAGCTGGAAAAGAGGCACGAGGAGGACATGGAGGCCTTCCGGGAGAGGTTCGACCGCCTGGATGCGGAGGTGGAGCTCCTGAAGGCCGATATCAGGGAGGTCAAGGGGTCCGGGAAGACCGGGACAGCACCCCCGGACGAGGGCGGCATCCGGCTGAGGGAGGAAGGGCACGTCCAGGAATACCAGAGGGCCAGGGTGGAGCCCGGGAAGTAGCGGGACAGGAATATTTTTTGAAGGCAGGGGAGGGAGTCTATCCTATGTCACTTTGGATATACGCCGCCCTCTTCCTGGGATTCTCCTGGCTGCTCATGGGCCTCATGGAGAGGAAGGGCCTGCTCCCGGGTGAGCGCTACGCCGTCATCCTCCTTCTCAGGACCCAGAACGGCCGGGAGCTCATCTCCCGCATAGCGAGGTACGGGCGGTTCTGGAGGGCATTCGGCAACCTGGGTGTTGTCCTGGGTGTATTCCTGATGTTCCTTATGATGGCCAGCTTCGTCTACAGCATCTACGTCACATATTTCCAGGGTGTGTCCATCATCACCGCCAAGCCCGTCATCCCTGGCGTGACCATCCCCCTCTGGTACGGCATCATCGGGCTGGTGACGGTCCTGGTGGTCCACGAGTTCTCCCACGGCATCATGGCCAGGAGCGAGGGCATCTCCCTGAAGAGTCTTGGGGCGGTGTTCCTTTCGGTCTTCCCGGTCGGGGCCTTTGTGGAGCCCGACGAGGAGGAGATGAAGAAGAGCTCCCGGCTGGCCAGGCTCAGGGTATATTCGGCCGGCTCCTTTGCCAACATCATCCTCGCCCTTGTGGCAGGGACGGCCCTCCTGGTCTATGTCTTCTATGTCTTTGACCCCGGGGCGGTCCAGGTCGGCCGGGTGGTGGAGGGCTCCCCCGCCCACGGGGTCCTCCAGGAGGGCATGGTCATAGAGAGCATCGGTGGCCGCACCATCGGCTCAATGCAGGACTTCCAGGAGGCCGCCGCGGACATCCTCCCTGGCGAGGAACTGGTCATAGGGACCGACAGGGGGTATCTCACCCTGCGCCCGGTACCCTCCGAAGACGACCCGGAACGGGGCTTTGTGGGCATCCAGGTCCACCCGCGAATCAGGGATACCGTCTCCCGCTACCTCGGGCTGGCCGCCCCGCTGGTAATCTTCTACTCCCTATACTGGATATCCTTCCTGAACCAGGGTATAGGGCTCATAAACCTCGCCCCCCTCCACATCGGCATAGCCGCCACCGACGGCCACCACATCCTCAGGGAGCTCCTCGCCAGGTTCCTGGACGAAGGCCTGGCAGACAGGCTCAGCTTCATCGTCTCCTTCTCCATGGTCTTCCTCCTCCTCTACAGCATATCCGCCCCCGCCCCGGGTCTTGCCTGAAGCTCCTATCCCCTCAGTCCCCTTATGATGTCCGAAATCTTCTCTTTTATGTCCTCGGCATCCTCCACCACCGTACCCGTGACCACGATGTCTGCCCCGGCCCCGGCCACCCTGGAGGCGTCCTCCCGGTTCCTTATGCCTCCGCCTACTATGACAGGGATGTCCACCAGGGACTTGACGGCGGCAATCATCTCCACCGGGACGTGGGATTCCGCCCCCGAGCCAGCCTCCAGGTAGACGAGCTTCATGCCCATGTACTGGGCGGCCAGGGAATAGGCGGCTGCCACCTCGCCCCGGTCCCTGGGCACGAGTCTTGCGTCCCCCACATAGCCCACCACTCCCCCCGGCTCGACGATTATGTAGCCCATGGGGATGGCTTCGATGCCCGCCCTCTTCACCATGGGTGCCCCCAGGGCCTGGGCCCCGGTGATGTAGTAGGGGTTGCGTGAGTTCAAAAGGCTCATGAAGAAGATGGCGTCGGCGTATTTCGATATGCCGGAGATATCGCCGGGGAAGAGTATCACCGGCAGCTCCACCTCCTCCTTTATGGCCTTTATGGTACCGTCCAGGGGTCCCTGGGAGATGCCCACCGAGCCCCCGACCATGATGCCGTGGGTCCCCCCATCCACGGCGGCCCTGGCCATGGCAGCCCCTTCTTCGGGGGTCTGTTTGTCCGGGTCCAGGAGGGTCAGGTGGATGGTCCCTTCCCTGGATTTGGAAGTGAGATACTCCAGGACGCTCATAGACCTATGCCTTTACTTCCTTCCTCTTCATCCTCAGGGCCTTGGAGCCGCACTTGCGGCACATGGTGGCCTTGATGGGGTTGCGGGCATTGCATCTGCGGCATATCTTTGTCTTGAATATCCGGTTTTCTGCCTCTGGAAATCTTGCCATTTGGTCACCTCACTTAAAAGTAATCCTTCTGTATCCTTAAATATCTCGTCTCTGTCCTTGGCATGGGAATACCTCTCCAGGAGTTCCATGTTGAGGGTCAGAAAGGATTGCCCCCATTTGAACTTGGAGAGGACGTTTTTCCCTTCATCCTTGTAGCCGAGGATATATAAAGCTGACCCGAGGGCCTCGGCGGTGGAGAGCTTGGTGGGCCTGCCGTAGTTCACCGGGTTGGCGGCCACCAGGAAGGGCAGGATGCGCCAGTTCACCGGCAGCTCCATCTTCAGAGTCTCCTCTGCCTTCTTCCAGGAGCAGTCCAGGCCCACCAGCCCGTGGGAGGAGTAGCGCCTGTCCTGCGGGGAGAGGACCTTCTCGGCGAAGGGGCTCAAGACGATGGAGTTGCGGGGTATCCTCTTCGGGCTGGTCAATATCCTCGCCAGGCCCAGTCTTTTGAGTTTGGTGCCGGTGCATGCCCTGGGGTCGCACTGGCGTGCGTGGTAGATGAGGAGTTTCAT
>JAADFM010000121.1 GCA_013152845.1 Methanobacteriota archaeon
AGCTGAAGGCCCTTGCAGGGGGGAAGCCCTTAAGGGAGCTGGCCAGGGGCATCCGCGGCTACGAGGTGGAGGCCAAGTCCCACAGCGCGGTGGCCGCAGCCGTGGCCCACGGGCGGGCCGATGCGGGCATTGCCATACGTACCGTGGCCGAGGAGTACGGTCTGGGCTTTGTGCCCCTGAGGGAGGAGAAATACGATTTTGCCATCCCGAAACAGAGCTTCGAGAAACCGGCGGTGCGGGCCTTCCTTGCCACCCTGGCTTCGGAGGAGTTCCGCCAGGAGCTGGACAGGACCCCGGGTCTCAAGGCCACCCCTGAGTCTGGGAAGGTCATCCACAGGCCGTAAGGTTTATACCATCCCACCCGGACTTATAGTCATGGGAAGAAGACGGAGTTGCATCCGGTGCGGGGAGTACATCCCAGGCGGGGGAGTGGAGCTCTGCGACGACTGCATAGCCGAAATCCACAAACAGGGGAGGATAAGGAGGATATTCAAGACCCTGCTCATAACTGCCCTTCTGGTCCTGGGCTACTACTACGTCTATTACCACAGGCTCACGTGAAGGAGTACTTCCTCACGTCCTCGCCTATCTTCTCTGACTTCAGGATGTCCTCGATGGTGACGATACCCACCAGCTTTCCCCCCTCTACCACCGGGAGGTGGCGGATGACGTGGGCGGCCATGAGCTTGGCGGCGTCCTGGAGACTGCGCTCGGGCCCCATGGTCTTGAGGTCCTTGGACATCACGTCTTCCACCGGGGTGGAGGGGTCCTTGCCCTCTGCCATGATCTTGTAGGCGATGTCCCGCTCGGTAACAATACCCACAGGGCGCTCGCCATCAACCACCACCAGGCTTGCGATGCGGTTCTTCTTCATGAGCTTTGCGGCCTCGGCGATGGTGGCGCCGGGGGGTACCGTCTTGACGGGCCTTGCCATGACATCACCGATGGTTCTCATGATATAACCTTGTCCGAACTGGTATTTAAAATCATTCCCGTGAACAGAAATAAACATAAATGAACGTTTCTGAACCATAATAAAAGCGGTACGTTCTCGTTTTCTTATAAAGACACGATAATTGCAGGAATAACTATAAATATATCCTGGAACAATCTATATCTGTGATGGAAATGGGCGAAGTTCTGGTCACCTCGGCGATGGTGCTGGCAAGTGTCCTGATGGGCTCTCTCCTTTACCTCTTCGTGGAGAGGCCCGGGGAGGGGTCCGTGTCCCAGGCCTCAGAGTCTGAGGTTGTCGTTGACGTCCAGAAGTCGTGAGCCCAGGTATATGACCCCTCCGGCCATGAGGGCGAGGCCGGCGTATATGTGCCATATCCCAGCCAGGGGCACCCCGGGGTTCGAGGCCAGCTGCGCCATGGCGCTCACCGGGGAGAGGGCGTAGAACCCCTCCTTCACCGTCACGGGTGCAAAGAACAGGATGGAGGAGAGGATGAGGAGGATGGTGACCCCGATGTTGGCGTCCTTTATCTCCTGGGAGAAGGCGGAGATGGCGATGCCAAAGCCCACGAAGACCGTGTCCAGGAGGAGCAGCAGGGCGAGGACCTTCAGGGGGTTGTAGACCGGGATGCCCTTGGCCATGAGTAGGAGTATCCAGAGACCGGCCTGGATTCCGGCCAGCAGGACTATCGGTGCGGCCTTCCCCATGACGAGCTCCCATCTGGTGATGGGGGCGGTGAGGATGAGCTCGTAGGTCCTCTTCTCCTTTTCCCCCACGATAGAGTCGGTCATCATGTTGGAGGCCAGGAAGGTGGGCAGGAGGAGGATGAAGGGTACCAGGAGGCCGTACATGAGCTCATAGAAGTCCGGGGATGCCCTGATGCCCTCCCGGGAGGTCCCGACGGCCACCTCCTGGAGCTCCACCCGGGAGAGGACGCCGCTGTCCACGCCCAGTTCCTGGAGCCTCTGCTGCTGGAGTTGAGCCGAGAGCTCGGCGAGCCCGCTGGAGATGACCCCGTCGGCATATCCGGAGAGGACGTTGGTGTTGTCGAGGTAGAGCTCGACCCGGGCGGTCTCGCCCCTGGAGAGCCTGTCCCGGAAGTCCTCGGGGACCACCAGGAGGGCCACAAGCCCCCTGGAGGCCATCACCTGGAAGGGGTCCCCTGCGGGTTCCACGGCCACGGTCTCGATGCCCTCCAGTTCCAGGGGGATGTCGCCGACGAGTCCCACCTTCACCTTGCCCGGCCCGGTCTGGGTGAACATCCCGCCGGGCTGGGGGCTGGCCACCGAGGTGTAGAGGAGGGCCGAGAAGACGATGCCCATGACGATGACCATCTGGGCGAAGAAGGCCATGATGTAGACCCGCTCGCTGACCAGGTCCCCCAGCTCCTTTTTTGCGATGGTGGCAATCTTCACGGCCTCACCACCAGGAAGTTGAAGCCCCCGTGGATGGCGGTTGCGAGTGCGAGGAAGAGGAGGATTCCAACCCACCCCCGTGACCTGGCGATGCCGTATCCCATGATACCCGTAGCCAGGCCGTGGACCAGGAGGGTGGTCCCGCTCCTCAGGGCGATGATTTTCAGCACCATGGAGGGCACATAGAAGAGGGCGGCCAGGGCGATGAAGAGTGTCTCCAGGAAGGAGAAGCCAAAGCCAGCCAGGACACCGAGGGCCAGGCCCTTTCGTCCGTCCACGAGTTCCGGCATCTCCCTCTTCAGGGCGAAGACAGGCAGGGGCTTTACCAGCTCCTCTATGGCGGCGAAGAGGAAGAGCATGACGGTGATGGATGCCTGACCCATGCCCAGGAGGTAGAGGACGGCCATGCCCAGGGCCACCTCGGCAAGGAGTGCCAGGGGGAGGGATACCAGGGCGGAGACGAATGCCAAGAGGGAGGAGGCCAGGAGGGGCCGGCGGGAGAACCTCTCAACGAGCCGTGCGGCCCCCTGGGCGAAGACGGTGAAGAGCCCGGGCTTGACCCCCAACGCCACGTCGTCCCTCTCAAGAAGCCTCCCCGCAGCGGCCAGGAGGAGGAGGGCGGCCCAGCTCAGGAAGAGGACGTGGCCCAGGTAGAGGAGGGGCGGGACGCTCTCCCCGACGGCCAGCCTGG
>JAADFM010000122.1 GCA_013152845.1 Methanobacteriota archaeon
CTCTTCTCGATGGCGGTTATGCGGGCGGGCCTGGAGTGCACGGCCATGGGTATGGTGAACTGTCCGACTCCGGCGAACATGTCCACCACCGTCTCCCCCGGTCCCGAGATATAGGCCATCCTGCGCCTCTCCTCCACGTTCCCGGCCGAGAACATGACCTTCGTGGGGTCCAGCTTGAACAGGCACCCGTTCTCCCTGTGGACGGTCCGGGTGTCCCTGTCCCCGGCGATGACCTCGGCCTCGGGCCTGCGCAGTGGGTCCCGGATAGTCCTGCGGTTGACCACCGTCCTTGCCCTGGGGAACATCCCGAGGAGCCTCTCCCCCACCAGGAACCTCTCCTCCTCCAGGGCCTCTGGGAGGTTTATTATGAGGACATCGCCCACCAGTTCCCATCCTCCCCTGAACTCCCCAGCCCCGGGGCCGAACTCCCGGACCAGCCTCTCTTTCACCACCTCGAAACTCAGCCCCGGCTCGTTGAAGAGGGGCTCTGCCTGCTCCACCATCTCGAAGTCTATATCACCTCCTGCCTCCACATCCGGCCCCACCACCGGTATCTCCACATGGTCCCCGTCCCGTTTGATTAGCCGGCCCCTGTCGAAGAGGCCCCGGTCGAGGAGACGCACCCTCACCGCCTCGGCATCCTCCTTTCTCACCCTCAGTGCGAACGGCATCTTCAATCCTTCAGGAACTCAAGGATACCTTTGAGGTCCTTCACCTCGATGGGCCCGATGAAGGACAGAAGGCCCGGCCTGGCGTCCTTGCCCATCTTCAGGATGGGCCTGCCCCCTTTGAGGACATTGAGGGTATAGCCCCTCTCCTTCAGCCCCAGGGCCAGTTCCCTCAGCGATTCCAGCTCCCTCACCCTCTCACCCTCTTGAGGAAGTCCTTGAACCCCTCCACGTCCAGGATATCCATGTCGATGTTCTTCTCCTTGAAGGTCACCACCGCCAGCCTGCGCCCCCCCATATGGAAATCGATCTTCATCTCCTCGCCCTCGAATCTCTCGAGAAGTCCTTCCAGGTCCATGGGGGAAGAATAGGGGTTAACCTGATTTATATTTTTTCACCTCATATTCCAGGACTAGGTCCGGCCCGAGGGTGTAGTGCCTCAAAAGCCTCAGCTCGACGCCTTCCCTGACCCTGTCGAAGCCCTCCCCCTCCACCAGCGTGACGGCATCCTTTCCGCCCACAATCCAGGGTGCTATGGCCACCCGCACCTCGTCCACGAACCCGGCTTCCAGCATGCTCCAGTTGAGGGTCCCCCCGCCTTCCAAGAGGAGGGTCCTCACACCCATCCCATGGAGTTTTCCCATCAGGCAGCCCAGGTCCACCCTGCTCCTGCCGCAGACCACCACCTCGCAGTGCTCCCTTAATGCCTCCACCCGCCCGGCATCGGCGGTCTCGGAGACGGCGATGAGGGTTTCGGCCTTGTGGTTGAGGACCCTGGAGCCCAGTGGCGTCCTGGCCCTGGAGTCCACCACCACCCTCAACGGGTTGTCCCCCGGGTCATCGGAGACCTTGTGGGCGGTGAGTTTCGGGTCGTCTGCCAGGACGGTGTTTATCCCTACCATGATGGCATCCACCTCCTTGCGGATGCCGTGGACCCGCAGCATGTCCTCGGGGGAGGATATCTCCGTGTTGCCGCTGCGGGAGGCTATCTTCCCGTCGAGGGTGATTCCCGCATTGAGTATCACGTGTGGCCGTTTCAACTGACATCCCTCCTTTCAAACTTTAGGCCGAGGACCTGGATGACCCTCATGATGTCTGTCTTTGATACAATGCCCACAAGGACGCCGCCATCCACCACCGGCACCCTGCCGATGTCCCTTGTGATTATCTTCTGGAAGACCTCTATGACATCGTCTCCGGGATGGACGGTGAGCACATCCCGGGTCATCACATCCCCTACCGTCTTCCGGTCCCAGTCCTCCCTGGGGACCCTGGCCAGGTCGTTGAAGGTGGCTATCCCCACCATCCTGCCGCCGTCCACTACCGGATAGCCCATGTGTTTGTACCTGAGGATGGTGTCTGAGAATCCCTGGAGGTCCATCCCGGAGGGGACGGTCTTTACGTCCCTGGACATGATGTCCCCCACCGTTATGCCTGTCAGAAAGGTCGTAATCTTGGCCATCTCTGCCTCTTGGGTGGCGCCGATGTAGACGAAGAGGCTGATGATGACCAGCCAGAAGTTGGCGGCCACCCCGATGACAAACATCAGGGCGGCCAGGACCTTGGCGATTCGTGTGGAGATCTCCGTTGCTTTGAGGGAATCCATCCTCATGGCGAGGAGGGACCTGAGGACCCTTCCCCCGTCCATGGGCAGGGCAGGTACAAGGAGGTTGAAACCCCCAAGGAGCAGGTTTATGTACGCCGCCATGGCGAGAAACCCTGCCGCTCCGAAGCTGAACTCGCCGGTGAAGACGGAATACACCATCTCGGTTTTTCCCATGTGGTAAAGGAGGAGGAGGGCCAGGGCACCGATGAGGAAGTTTATGCCCGGACCTGCCAGGGCCATGAGGAATTCTCCCCTCGGCGTCCCAGGGGGTTCCTCCATGTTGGCCACTCCCCCGATGGGGAGGAGGGTGATGCTCTTTATCCTGCCTCCCCTGGCCTTGGCCACAAGGGAGTGGGAGAGCTCATGGATGAAGACAAAAAGGAAGAGGAGAAGGATAAAGACAAAGTACTGTCCCCCGAAGAGGGCCACGAATGCCATGAGGAGCAGGAAGGTGAAGTGGAGCTCGATGTCGATGCCGATTATGGACCCGATGCGCATGGAATTTTTCATTACACAAATGTCTTCCAGGGTGCATATAAACTTAAAGGAAGCGCAAAGGTTATATACGGCCGGTGTCGATGTTGTCTTGGTGGTAGAAGATGGTATTAAGGCTTACCGAGATCTCCGGCCTGGACGCCTTTACTGAAGACGCCTTCCACGTGGGTGTCCTGGAAGACGTGTTAATCGAGACCGATACCGGTAAGGTGACCGGCATAGCCCTGGGGAGGGTGGAGGAAGGGTTTCTAAAGAGGGTAGACGCCGAAGGCGCCAAGGGGGTAGT
>JAADFM010000123.1 GCA_013152845.1 Methanobacteriota archaeon
TTGATTTCCGCAATACTCATTTCGGCCTTTAAGGCATCGGCCAGATAGAAGATGCGCATGTCGGTGGGGTTTCTCAGGTTCTTCTTTATGACCTCAAGGTCCGTCTCCTCCCTGCGGCCGTCGGCCACCAGGCCGAAGCGCTTGATGTCCAGGGAGCGGACGGCCTTCTGGAAGGATTCCTCGAAGGTCCGCCCTATGGCCATAACCTCCCCGGTGGACTTCATCTGGGTCCCGATGCGCTTGTCTGCTGTGCGGAACTTGTCGAAGGGCCAGCGGGGTATCTTGGTGACGATGTAGTCCAGGGCAGGCTCGAAGGATGCCGGCGTCTCCTTGGTCACGTCGTTTTGGATCTCGTCTAGGGTCATGCCCACCGCGATCTTGGCAGAGGTCTTGGCGATTGCGTAACCGGTAGCCTTGGAGGCCAGGGCCGATGAGCGCGAAACGCGGGGGTTCACTTCAATAACGTAGTACTCCCACTTCTCCGGATTGACGGCGAACTGGATGTTGCAGCCGCCTTCGATTTTCAGGGCCCGGATGATCTTCAAAGCGGCCGAGCGCAGGACCTGGTGGTCCGCGTCCGAGAGGGTCTGGGCTGGGGCCACCACGATGCTCTCCCCGGTGTGGATGCCCATGGCGTCCAGGTTCTCCATGTTGCAGACCGTAATGCAGTTGTCCCCCGAGTCCCTCATGACCTCGTACTCGTACTCGTACCAGCCCAGAAGGCTCTTCTCGATGAGAACCTGGTGGACGATGGATGCCTCCATGCCGCGCTTGGCTATCACCCACAGCTCCTCTTCATCGTTGGCCACCCCGCCGCCAGTGCCCCCGAGGGTATAGGCCGGGCGGATGATGACCGGGTATCCTATCTTCTCAGCCGCCTTGATGCAGTCTTTCATGGTGTTCACGGCATAGCTCTCGGGGATGGGCTCACCTATCTCCTTCATGAGTGCTGCGAAGAGGTCCCGGTCCTCGGCCTGTTTTATGGTCTCCACTGAGGTTCCGAGGACCTCCACCCCCATCTCCTCAAAGACCCCGGCATCGGCCAGCTGGGCCGTGAGGTTCAAGCCGGTCTGGCCCCCCATGGTGCCCAGGAACCCGTCTGGCTTCTCCTTTCTTATTATTTCGGCCACCACCTCGGGCACCAAGGGCTCGATATATATAATATCGGCTATCTCGGAGTCCGTCTGGATGGTGGCAGGATTAGAGTTTACCAGCACCACCTTGTAGCCCTCCTCTCTCAGGGACTTGCAGGCCTGGCTCCCTGAGTAGTCGAACTCGGCGGCCTGGCCGATGATGATGGGCCCGGAGCCGATGACCATGATTTTTTTGATGTCGGTGCGCTTGGGCATGTCAGTCGGCCTCCACCATCTTCAAAAACTCGTCGAAGAGGAAGTCCGCATCCTTGGGGCCCGGCCTGGCCTCGGGGTGGTACTGGATGGAGAAGATGGGCAGCTCTTGGTGGCGCATCCCCTCTACGGTGTTATCATTCAGGTTAAGGTGGGTTATCTCGAAGCCCGTGTCTTCCATGGACCCGGCATCAACGGCGAAGCCGTGGTTCTGGGAGGTTATATACACCCTACCGGTGGTGAGGTCCTTCACCGGCTGGTTGGCCCCCCGGTGGCCGAACTTGAGCTTGTAGGTCCTGCCCCCGGCGGCCAGGGCCAGGAGCTGGTGGCCCATGCAGATGCCGAAGAGCGGCCTCTCGCCCATGAGGGCTTTTATGGTCTCCATGACGTAGGGTGCGGTCTCCGGATTGCCCGGTCCCGGGGAGACCAGGACGCCGTCCGGGTCGTACTCCAGGACCTGGTCTGCGGTGGAGAAGGCAGGGACCACCGTGACCTCACAGCCCCGCCTCTGGAGGCTCCGCAGGATATTGAGCTTCATGCCGCAGTCGATGACCACTATCTTCTTTCCCTCACCAGGGAAGTGCCTGGGCTCGGTGCAGGTGACCTCCCTTATGAGGTCCCTCTGGGAGTAGTCCACCTGGTTTCTGGCCTTCTCCAGGAGTTCGGCGGTATCGATGTCATCCTCTGAGACCGCCAGGGCCCCGTTCAGAACACCGTACTGCCGGATTTTTATGGTCAATGCCCTGGTGTCCACCCCAGAGATGCCGGGTACGTCCTCCTTCTTCAGGAACTGGTCCAGGGTCATCTCCGAGGCCCGGTGGCTCGGGATTTGGCAGTTCTCCCGGACGATGAAGCCCTCGGCCTGGATGCGGTCGGATTCGTAATCCTCGGGGTTTATCCCATAGTTCCCTATCATGGGGTAGGTGGGCATCAGAATCTGGCCCTTGTAGCTGGGGTCGGTGAGACCCTCCTGGTAGCCGGACATGCTGGTGGTGAAAACCACCTCGCCGAAGACCTCCTTCTCTGCCCCGAAACCCTCCCCTTGGATAATCGTCCCGTCAACGAGAGCCAGCGCTGCCTTCATCACTACACCTGAAACTATATATATGATTCAATGACATAAGCATTATGTCAAATTTGGCTCATTTGGTATGAAAATGAAACATTTGTGGGAAAAATGAACATCTCCGAGGCCACCAGGAAGGCGGTATCAAGATACCCCTATCTCCAGGAGTACATCTCCCAGGGTCTTGTGAACTACCGGGGGCTGGCCAGGATGATATCGCCGGAGGTCTCCAGGGACGTGGGCAGGGAGACCAACCTCCAGAGCATTGTGACCGCTCTCCGGCGGCTGCCGAAATCAGAGGGCCGTCTCAAGGGGAGGGGGGTGAAGGCCATCCTGGCCAGGAGCGAGCTGGGCCTCAAATACGACATGGTCTCCATCACCATCGGTCCCGGTGCCTCTGCCCAGATGGCCGAGTTCAGGGAGAGGATGGGCAACGAGCCCTATATCCTGATTCAGGGTCTTGACACCCTCACCATCATAGCCGACGACAGCAGATTCGAGGTCTTAAGGGACGTCTTCAAGGCCCCCCTGGAGCTCAAGCGGGGCATCTCCCAGGTGGTGGTGAAAAGCCCCAAAGAGATAGCCACCACCCCGGGGGTCATCGCCTACCTGGCCAACGTCCTGGCCTTCTCAGGGATAAA
>JAADFM010000124.1 GCA_013152845.1 Methanobacteriota archaeon
ACATCGAGGTAACCCGGGTATCCATGTGAACCCATGGAGGCATGTTTTTGTCCCTTGTGGTAGGACTCATCGGAAAGATTGGCTCAGGAAAGACCACGGTGGGCCGCCACCTGAAGGAGACCTACGGGGCATCAGAGCACAGGTTTTCTGCCATCCTCTCCGACATCCTCGAGCGCCTCTACCTCCCCCAGAGGAGGGAGTTCCTCCAGGCCCTGGGCGCCTGCCTGAGGGAGAACCTGGGCCAGGACGTGCTCGTGGAGGCCTTCAGGAAGGACCTGGAGAAGGACCCGTCCAATGTCCTCGTGGTGGACGGCATCAGATACGAGAACGAGGTGGCCATGCTCAGGGGACTGGAGAACTCGGTCCTCATCTACATCGATGCCCCTGCCGGCCTCAGATATGAGAGGGCACTGGCCAGGGGAGAGCGTGGCGAGGGGTCCCTCAGCTTCGAGGAGTTCCAGGATAACGATTCTGCCGAGACCGAAAGGAGAATCGAGGCACTGAAGCAGGAGGCCGACTACGTCATCGAGAATTCGGGCACCCTGGAAGACCTCCTCGGTAAGGTGGACGCCATCATGGCAGAGGTACGCCCATGAACAGACTGGAGAGGGCCATCCAGCACCTCCACGAGAATGATATGGGATGTGCCCTGGTCTCAAAACCTGAAAATATATATTATCTGACCGGGTTTTTCCCTCACGCAAGTAGTTTACTTATACTTGATTCAGAACCGGTATTGCTGATTACCAAAATGGATTCCACAAGAGATATAACCTCTGCGGTTGATTACGAGGTTGTAAAGGACTTCAAAGACCGGTTAAAGGCCATCAAGGAGAAGAAAATCGGTGTGGAAAAGGGGCGCCTCACCCTGTCCTTCTGGGAGAAGCACCTCAGGGGGAAGGAACTCCTGGACCTGGGTTTCCTCGAGGAGATGAGGGCCGTAAAAGACAGGGGGGAAATCAAGGAAATCACAAAGGCCGTCGAGGTTACCGAGGAATGTCTGGGCGGGGTCTCCCTGAGGGGTACCGAGAAGGATGCCGCCCTGACCATTGAGGTGTGCCTGAGGAAGGCGGCGGATTCTGCCTTCGAGCCCATCGTGGCAGGGGGAAAGAACTCCGCCGTGCCCCACCACAGACCCACGGATGGGGAAATCGCCGGCCCGGTGATTGTGGACCTCGGGGCGAGGGTGAACCACTACTGCGCGGATATGACCCGGACCTTCCTCCTGGACACCGAGGAGGCGGTGGAGAGGTACAGGATAGTCCTCGAGGCCCAGGAGGCGGGCATCCGCCAGGCAAGGGACGGCAACGAGATAAGGGCCGTGGATAGGGCCGTCAGGGAGGTCCTGGCCGAGTACGGGTACCTGGACGACTTCCTCCATTCCTCGGGCCACGGTGTGGGCCTGGAGGTCCACGAGGCCCCGACCCTGAACAGCGAGGCGGAGGGGAGCTTCAAGAAGGGCATGGTGGTGTCGGTGGAGCCCGGGATTTACAGGGACTTCGGGATACGGATGGAGGACATGGTCCTGGTGGGGAAGAGGCCGAAACTGCTGACGAGCTTCAAGAGGTGATGAGGCGGTGATTAGGGAGTTCAAAGGCAGGAAACCGGTCATCCACGAGACCGCCTACGTGGACGAGGCCGCCACCGTCATCGGCGATGTGGAGATAGGCGAGGGCTCGTCGGTGTGGCCTGGGGCGGTCATCCGGGGGGACAGGACACCGATACGCATCGGAAAAGAGACCAGCATCCAGGACAACGCCACCGTCCATTCCACCAAGGGCTACCCGGTGGAAATCGGGGACAGGGTGACGGTGGGCCACAACTGCGTCATCCACGGGTGCAGGATAGAAGGCCCGGCCCTCATCGGCATGGGGGCGGTCCTCATGACGCGGTGGTGGGGAGGTACTGCATCGTGGGTGCTGGGGCGCTTCTGACCGAGGGGAAGAACTTCGGGGAAGGCCGGGTCATCATCGGGTTGCCTGCAAAGGCCGTCAGGGAGGTCTCGCAGGAGCAGAAGAGGTTCATGGAGGAGAAGGCGAAAAGCTATGCCCGGCTGGCAGCGGAGTACAGGGGTTGAGCCCCGGTTTTCCAGCAAGACCGTGCTGACGGTAAATTCCTGCAGGAATATACCCGAGCTTCGAAATAGAGGTACGAAGATGTTCAACGCTTTCAGAAAGGTAAAACAATGCGAGACATGCCAGCATTCCGGGGATGAATGCAGGGGCCTGCGGGCGCCCAAATCCCCGGATTCGCAGTGCCCCAGATTACATGCCTTTTTGAGGTGGGGGCATCAGAAGCCCGGGTCTGCTATTGGTCAAACTTCACCGGGGGAAATGATATGAATAGTCAATACCGCTGGCATATTGAAACTACTCTATCAATATATTTTTAGCCTTGTTATGTTTGTAATATACAAATATGACTCACATGAGTTGGAACCTCATGGAGGAGTATCTGACCCTCCACAGCGAGTTTGAGACGACTCCATTCAGATTGGGCGATGCCTCGAAGGTGTTAAACAAACCACCGGGTAGACTGAGGTATGATATGCACGTTTTGAACAGGAACCTTGCCCTTAACAGGGTGGAGAGGGGGATTTATTCCACGGTGGACCCAGACAAATGGGCGGGGATACTCACAGCCCTGAAGAAGTTTCCAGGGCTTAGACCCTTCTTCCAGGAGGTCCTTCCGCTACTTCCCCATATCGATTCCATCATGCTCTACGGGTCGCGGGTCAGAGGAGATCACAGGGAGGACAGCGATTATGACATCCTCATCGTCACTGATGGCCGCCTCCTTTTTTCAGAGGAGGACGAAGAGAGGTTAAAGAGACAGGGGTTCCAGGTCAATGAGGGGCATGAAACCGAGCTCAGACAGGAGATAAGAGAGACCCCTGTCTTTATTGTCCCAGTGCTTAGAGAGGCGTGGCCCATCTTCAACAGACGGATCAAGAGGAGTTTACTTCGCTCCTACCGGAAGGAAAACCTCCTAAAAGACCTGAGTCGAATAAGCGACGAAATCCTCCAAATTCTGGGGGCAGATGCATCCACGCCGGAGATGAGAAGGTCCGTGCTCTATGTCTCCTTCGCAAGGGGCAGGCATCTGTATCTGATGGAAACCCTGCTAGAAAACAGGCCGTTCTTCACCTCCGAATGGCTGGAGCGGATGGGTGGGGTATGGCAGATGGACGGCAATGAGATAGAAAAACTCCACATACTCTATAAAGAGATCGAACTTGGCAGAGAACCCTCCACGAAATATATAACGGATGGGAGATTGCAGAAGATAACAGAGGGAAATGCCAGATATCTCAGCAGAGTCGTAAATATCTTTGAGGGGACCATAAGTGACCAGGAAGAAAAAGCCCTCCACCAAGAAGATCAAAAAGAAGATGCGCTCCTACCAGAGGGTGATTGACAAACACCTGCAGAAGATAGGCGAGAACAGGAAAACCGGGCAACGTCTTGAGTCCATATCCCACATGGAAAAAGAGGTGAAGGCAGCCAAAGAAAGTCTGGAGAAACAGCTAAAGTTGCTGGGGAAACGCAGAAAACGAGGGAGGAAAAAGAAAGGGGTCTAGCACCAGTTTTCCCGCCCCCATCCGTAACCTACTTATAACCACCTGCGGGCCGGATATAACCATGATGGAGTGCTTCGGCAGAAAGGCGGAGTGCAGGGCCCCCTGCGAGGTCTCGGCCCGGTGCATCCAGGAGTCGGGCAGGCTCTTCAGCGCAGGGCTGGTACCGGGACCCGGAACGGCGGTTTCCCAGGAGCTTGCCGCCACGTCCTAGAGATATTCCAGGTACTCGAATGGGTAGGGCTCCAGGTCCAGGACCACGAACTGGAACCCGTGGGCCTTTCCTATTTCCCTTATTTTTTCCCTCTCCCCCAGGGCGTGCTCCATCTCCGTGGCCAGGAACTGGAACCTCAAAAGCTCCTTATGTTTCCTGGCACGCAGGGTGGCAAATCCCAGGGCGCGCACCTCCCTTTCCACCTCCCTTATCCTTGCGATGTCCCGGCGGTGAATCCTGTCATATGGCTGGATGCGGGTGGCCATGCAGGACTCCGGCGGCTTGGTCTTGAGGCCGAACTCCCTGGACAGCTCCAGGATATCCTCCTTTGTTATCCCGGCGTCCAGCAGGGGTGAGAGGATCCCTTCCTCCTTGAGGGCCACCATCCCGGCGCGGTAGTCCTTGAGGTCCGAGGTGTTGGTGGCGTCCATAATCCAGTCATAGCCCTCCTCGGCCTGAAACTCCTTGAGCCGGGAGATGATCATCTTCTTGCAGAAGTAGCACCTCTCGGTGGTGTTGTCCTGGAAGTTGCGCTCAGAGAGGACATCCACCTCCAGGATGCGGTGGTCAACCCCCAGGGCCTCCGCCTCCCCTTTTATGGACTCCAGGTCAAGGAGGAGGCCGTTGTCCACGGTGACGGCGGTGAATCTCTTGCCCCAGTCCTTGAGCAGGTAGGCCAGGAAGGTGCTGTCCAGGCCCCCGGAGAAGGCCAGGATGATGTTGTCCTTGTCTTTGAGGGATTCCCTCAGGTTCTGGAGTCTGTCCATTTCCACCGTAAGGATTAAAATAACATCAGACAACTCATCCTATGAGAGTGCCCTTCAATCTGGCAGATATCAAGCCCGGCACCTTCGCCTATCTCACCAAGAGGAAGCTCAAGAACAAGGAGGGGGAGGAGACCGGGGAAATCATCGTCTGGAGGAAGAAGGAGGAAGAGGAATCCCGGTTTGTGATGCGCTGCCCCTTCTGCGGGGTGGAGCAGGAGGGAAGCACGGTCTTCACCAGGAGGCCCTACCGGGTGAGGTGCTCTGACTGCGACAGGAGCATCACCCTCCCGAAGATACTCAACGAGGCCAAAAAGAAGTAGGATTTATGAAATGTACCGGCGCTGGATTCTCCTTTTTGCAATATTCTCCATCCTCTCAGGCTGCACCACGGGGGGAAGCCATGGTCCCGGGTCTGCCGCCAGTGTCCCGCCCGGGACCCCGGCACCGGCAGAGAAGGTCGAGACCGGGGACCTGGTCTGGATAGACTACACCGCAAGGGTGGAGGGCACAGGGGAGGTATTCGACACCACCTACGAGGAGGTGGGCTCCGACCCCTCAATAAAAAAGACCGAGGTCTTCCCCCTCTCCATCGTCCAGAGCCTCCAGCCCCACTACGAGCCCCTGGGGATAATCGTCGGCACGGGCCAGACCATAAAGGCCCTGGAGGATTCCCTGGTGGGCATGGGGGTCGGGCAGGAGAAATCCGTGACCGTGAGCCCAGAGGAGGGTTACGGCCCGAGGTCAGATGAGTACGTGATTACCATCCCGAGGAGCCAGGAGTACCCCGTGGAGTTCCAGGTCGCCGTGGAGGACTACAGGCAGCGGGAGGGCAGGGACCCCTCGGTGGGGGATACGGTCCGGGCGACCCCCTACTGGGATGCAGTGGTCACGAAGGTGGAAGGGGACACGGTGACCCTGCGCCACACACCGGAGGACGGCAAGGAGGTGGATACCCCCTACGGCCCCGCGGTGATATACCTGGGGAACTCCACCGTCGAGGTGGTGGTGAACCCTCCTGCAGGCTCGTTCATCCAGACCAATATCGGCACTGCGAAGGTGGTCTCCGTGGACGAGGAGAACATCGTCCTGGACTACAACCACCCCCTGGCAGGAAAGACCCTGGTCTTCGATGTAGTGGTGAGGGACATCACCAAGAAGGACACCTTCGCCGGATGGAATATCTCTTTTGTGGGATACGAGGAGGGCCTGGAGATGGCCGCCGCCCAGGGTAAACCCATCGTGATGGACCTCTACTGGAGCAAGTGCCCCCACTGCAAGAGGCTCGACGAGGAGACCTTCCCTGACCCGAGGGTGACGGAACTGAGGGACGAGTTCGTCTGGGTCAGGGAGGAGGTCTATGAGAACAGGACCGAGCTGGGGAAAAAATACGGGGTGGAGTCCTTCCCGACCCTGATTATCCTCGACAGCGAGGGAAGGGAGATAAAGAGGCTCAACGGCTTCATGAACGCCATGGTCCTCAGGTGGGAGCTGGAGGCGGTCCTGGAGTCCCTGGGGTGAAAAAGTTTATTATCCAGGGAGGGCAAAAGATTGGACCCCATGCGCGGGGGTGGCCGAGCGGCTAAGGCGGCAGACTCAAGATCTGTTGGGTAAGTCCCACCGAGGGTTCGAGTCCCTTCCCCCGCATTTGGATCCTTTCTGTGTAGAAAGTCTCCACCCAAAGACCCGCCCTCGCTCCTTCGGAGCTTCGGGCTCCAATAGTTTCTTTTCCCCGGGGTTTTCTTTTTAAGAAAAGGCCGGTTCCGAGTCCCTTCCCCCGCAACTCGTCGGTCGTCGGGCTTAACGCCCTAGACCTCCTCGTGTCTCCACCCATAGATTGTTGTCGCTGTCGCGAATGAGAGAGGTCAAAGACACACCAAAAATCCGCCTGGACGCCCTCGATAAGGGGGAGCCTTTATATATGTGGAACTGGAAAATATTCCTGGAAGACCATGTTGCCGCCTGCTGACGAATGGAATACCCTGACCCGGGAAGAGAGGAGGGCCTGGATTCTCGACAAAGCGCGGATACTATCCCAGGAAGATTTGGCAGGTATTTCATCTGACAACTGACCCGCCTACCAAAAGGTTATATTGTAGCACCCCCTTGCCGTTTTCATGGTTGAGGTTCGAGCTTTTAGGGGTATCAGGTACAACAAGGAGAGGGTGGAGCTTGCGGACGTGGTCGCCCCCCCTTACGACGTCATAACCGATGAGGAGAGGGAGGAGCTCTACCGCCGCCACGACAAGAACATCGTCCGCCTCATCCTCGGGAAGGGCTACTCCACTGACGACGAGAGCAACAACAAGTACACCCGGGCGGCCGAGACCTTCAAGACCTGGCTGGATGAGGGGGTCATGGTGGAGGACCCCGAGCCGTCCCTCTACCTCTATGAGGAGGAGTACGAGATAGGGGGGCAGAGGAAGCGCATGCGGGGGTTCATAGCCCTCGTCCGGCTGGTGGACTTCGAAGAGGGCACCATCCTGCCCCACGAGGAAACCCTCCTCGGGCCCAAGGCCGACAGGCTGAAGCTGAGGCGCACCACCAGGGCCAACTTCAGCCAGATATTCACCTTCTACTCCGACCCCGGGGGCGCCGTCGAACGCCTGCTGGAGCCTTCCTCCGGGCCCGAGGCCGAGCTCGCCGACAGGGACGGCGTCGTCCACCGTCTCTGGCGGGTCGCCGACCCGGATGTCATCGCCGGGGTCGCCGAGCTCATGAAGGACAAGAAACTCTTCATCGCCGACGGCCACCACCGCTACGAGACCGCCCTGGCCCTGCGTGACGAGATGAAGGAGGAGGGTTTCGATTACGTCATGATGTACATCACCAACATGGACTCCGGCGGGCTGTCCATCCTGCCTGCCCACAGGATAGTCACCAACATCGAATACGACAGGGACGCCTTCTTCCAGGGAATCGGCCGCCACTTCCAGGTGGAGGAGATGGAACGTGACGGTGACGGGGGCATGGAGAAGATGCTCGAGAGGATGGAAGGGGCCGGCTCGGGCCACATCTTCGGCCTGTTCCTGGAAGGCAAGTACTACACCCTCACCCTCAGGGACCCCGGGGTCATGGACCAGAGAATCCGGGACCGCTCCAAGGCATGGAGGCGCCTGGACGTCACCATCCTCCACACCCTCATCCTGGAGGACGTCCTGGGCATCGAGGAGGACGAACGCCATATCAGGTACGAAATCGACCCCTGGAAGGCGGTGAAGACGGCATGGCGGATGGGTGTCCAGATGGTCTTCTTCCTCAACCCCACCAGGGTCTCCCAGGTCAGGGACGTGGCCCTGGCAGGGGAGAAGATGCCGGGCAAGGCCACCTACTTCTACCCCAAGCTCCTATCCGGGCTTGTGATGCGAAAGATTGAGTAGGACCACGCTGCTCTTCTGGGGCACGCCCAGGGCCCCGGCCACGGTGGTGCACTTGGCCTTGAAGAGGAAGATGATCGGCCGTTCCAGGTACTCGTCCAGGGTCTCGTAACTCGCCTGGCCCTTGGCGATGACCGCATCTGCCCGGCGGAAGGCGTCCAGGAACTCGGGGGAGGACTCCTCTTCCACCACACCCACGTAATTGTTCCCGGTCTCAATCACCCGCGCAACCCGGTCTATCCCGGCCGCCCTGGCATCGGAGATGGTGGCGTCGTTGACGATGGGCCCGGACTTTACCGCGGCGGTGACCCTGTGGCCCCCTTCCACAAGGAGCTCGATGAGCAGGCGGTCCAGGACCACCTCACCGGCATTGTCCAGGAGGTAGAGGACATCCCCCGGCTCTGCGAGGAGCTCCCTGGCCTGGTGTGTGTGGTCGATGACGGGCCTATCCTCCAGGGCCTCCATGAGCTCCTCCAGGGGCGGGTTCTCCCGGTAGACACCCAGGTCTATGAGGTTCCCTGCCATGGCCACCCTGAACCCCGCAGCGAGGGGGTCGGGGGAGTCCTGGATGAGCTCCCTTGCCCTGTCCAGGAGGCCGAGGACGGTCCTGTTGGCTGCGGCCTTCATCTCCCTGAAGGGGTCGGGGTCCCCCATGGATTCCGCCAGGAGGTGGTGGAGCCTCGAACCCAGGACGGCGGGCACCTCGTCGGGCCCGTAGTTCTCCTCCAGGAAGGCCATTGCACGCTCCATGTGCACCTCCCTGTCGGGCGGGTCCACCAGCTCGAGCACCCCCCTGGCCTGGCCCACCAGGCAGGGGTAGCACCCCTCACCGACCTTCATCGCCGTTTACCCGAGATGACCCTCCCCTGGTCGGTAATCTTTATGAAGCGGACCTTGCCCTTCTCGGTCTCCTCCTCCCGGATGGTTATGAGCCCCCTCCTCCCGGCATAGTCGATGGAAGCGGATATGTCCCTGGCACTCTTGCCCAGGGCCGCTGCGAGGCGCACGTGGCATATCTCGTCCAGCTCGCAGATGTCCTGCCCCCGGTCCCGGCACAAACCGCAGATGTCCCCCTTCTTGGGCCTGATGTCAGACTTCCTGAGATAGCCGACCTCGGTATTGACCTTCATCAGGATATACTTCGAGCTTTGGACATTTAACTTTTTGCATTTACTTGAGCAGGCCGGCAGGCACCACCGGCACCGGCATGAAGCACATGAGCATGACGACCAGGGCCAGGACGGACAGGACCCTGCTGCGCATATCCAGGGGGGTCACGTCGTTGAGGGGGCCGGGATGCCGGAACCTGGTCATCACGTATATGAGGAGGACCCACATCAACCACCCCGGCCAGA
>JAADFM010000125.1 GCA_013152845.1 Methanobacteriota archaeon
CCTTGTGGTCCTTCTCATGGTGTTGAGGGTCAAGCCCGGGCATCGGGTTGCCCTGTCTGCACTTTTCGTGTTTCTGTATCTGGTCCTCGAGCCCTCCCCCATGAAGGCAAAACTGGATTTCCTTGCGCTCTCCTTTTTGGCCACCTTCACTATTCTCATGTTATTCACCTTCCTTCTGAATTCCTTGAGGCTCTTCAGGGCCCTCGCCCTCCGGGAGGAAAAACCCGTATCCGAGCTGGAGGAGGGGGATGTCCTGGGGGAAGAGATTTATATGCTCGACGGAAGAGTTCTAAGGGACAGAAGAGGCCTTCTTGAAAAGGTCAAAGAAGCAGTTGAGAAAAAGGAACTCCCTTCCCATAAGACCCTCATAGCCGGGACCTCGGCCGCAGGCGTGACAGAGGAAGAAGCCGAGGAGCTGAAGCGGCTGGTGGAGGAGGGAAAGATGGAAGACCGCGTAATCGTGAAAAAGAGCATGCCCTTTGCGCCCGTAATCCTTATCGGGCTTATAATATCCTTAATCATGGGAGACCTGGGCGTGATTGTGAGGAGTCTGTAATGGATGAAAGGGGACAGATTACCGTCGAGGCCATCCTGATATTTGGCATGCTGACCCTGATTTTCGTGGGCATCTCCTTCCCTGCCATGCTAAAGACATACAGGGCCGGCAGTGATACGGCCACGGTAATGGAGATGAAACAAAACCTCAACAGGATAGCTGGCGGAATCGAATTTGCAAGGCGCGGTGGCCCCGGCACCGTGAGAACGGTCACCATCACCACCACCACCGATACCTGGGCAGTGGCCAGCTATCCGGACTCATGGGGGTCTGATTACGGCCAGCTGAACTACCTCATCAAGTGGAACAGTTCGAGCGATGTTCCCGACGAAGTGCAGGTGAACAACAGCGATATAGGGCTCTTGAAGATAGACAGCTTCCAGGGGATTTCAAGCCCCAGCAGTGTCCAGGTATGCCCCCCCTCACCCTACGACAAGGGGCCAGGGAGCTGGGAAATCATAATAACGAACAACGCCACCTCAATCACACCCACCATCCAGATAGACTGCTCTGAGATCAACCAAAGTAGGATAAAGGTGGTCCTCCAATGAGACCGAACCGGGGCCAGATAACGGTTGAAGCCCTGCTCATCTTCGGGGCCTTCCTGCTGATACTCGCCTCGATTTCCATCCCCAACGTCTTCAAGGCCCAGGACAACGCCAGGGACGTCCAATTCGTGGCAGATGCCAGGTATGCCGCCGACCAGCTGGCCTCCATCGCCAACAGCATCACAAGCACCTATGACAAGAGAACCGTATCGGTGTACATCCCGGGGTACACCTCGGCAGGCAATGTCTCAGGAAGGCCCATCATCCATATGGGCACCCGGATATGCTCGCCGGACGGGTCGAACCTGGTTACCACCGTGCTCATCGTAAGGAGGGACTCCACCACCGGGAACACCACCCAGGCGGATTACTACAATTTCACCATACCCCTCTCCGGGCAGTCCTGGACCGTCGAGGCCCCGGGAGGAGAACCAATCTTCGAGGACCAGGGGAGATGGAGGAACTTTACAATCAGCTGGAAAAATATAACCTCCACAACGAACAACAGCCTTACCGGCATAACGTGCAACCAGACAACCTTCCCAGCGGGGTTCTGAGATGGAACGAGGACAGATATCCCTTGAGGCAATCATGATTATGGGCATAGTGATAATAGTCCTCATAAGTTTCACCAACCTCAACTGGGCCAGCTACTATACTGCAAGGGATATAGGGGAGACCGGGGAGGCCAGGATGCTGGGCGAGCTCCTGGCCACGGCGATAAACAACGTCTATGCCAACGGGGAAGGCTACTCCATCCAACTGGGGGAGGATAAAATCAACTTCACCGAGGCCGGCAACCGTACCTCCACCACAGGACTGGCCGTGTCCCTGCCCATCATCATAGACAGGGATGACCAGACCATCAATATCTCCAGGCGGTTGCGGACCTCGAACGATTCCAACTGGACCACCACCATAAGGATCATCCCAGAGAATATAACGAGAAAGGACCCGACCAGTGAGTATCCCGAGGTAACGGTTTTCAATAACGGCAGCTATATCATCATCTATGCCGACGCTGCCAATATCGACGTGACGACATGAGGAGCAGACGATGAAAGACAAAAGAGGACAGGTATCCGTGGAACTCATACTGGTGACAGGCCTCATCCTGGTTATGGCCATCACCACCTACCCCTACATCCTCAAACAGCAGGAGATGAACAAGGCCGTGGCCGCAGCGAGGGAGGGGGCGACCGCCGGTGCGGCCCTGCGCGGGATGGGCTTCTCCACAACCGGAGGGAACGAGATGGGCATCGTACGGCTGGAGGACATGACACTCACAAAGACCAACACCTCGGGTGAGCGTGACGTCTACGAGATAACCTTCTATCTCTCGGCCCCGGATAGTCTCAAAACCAATTCCAACTGCTGGATGACCTCCGTCGGAAACACCGTCCGCATGCAGGCGAGGAGGCACATATACTACGCGTTTACCGGCCAGTGGGTGGACAACCTCCCTGACGGCGTGAATACGACCTACTACCGGTTCACCACATCTTGCGAGTGGGTGTAGAATGGGCATACTGGAGGACATCGGAGAGGCCACGATAAACATCGCAAACAGGCTGGCCTACATAGTCCTGGGCATCCTGATTGCGGCTGTGAGGACGGGCGGGAAGGGGTTGCAGGTCCTCAAGAAGGTGAACCTCTACCCCCCTTTCGAGAAGAGGGGTGTGGAATACAGGGATTACGTGGTCCTGAAGACCCAGGTGGCGACCCTGGTGTTCCTCATAACGGCCGTGACCTACATCTTCACCGCCGTCTCACCCAAGCTCCTGGCCCTCCTCCTGGTCCTCTCAGGCGGGTGTTCCCTGTACCTGGTATTCACCGATGTCAAAGATAGCCTGCCGGACGACTTCGCCGCATACAGGGACTTTTTCCTGTCCTATCTGGGCATATCCTTCCTCCTGATTCTTGTCAAGAAATGGA
>JAADFM010000126.1 GCA_013152845.1 Methanobacteriota archaeon
AAACGGAGGAAAAAGAATGAAATATGATAGATGTCGAAGAAAGATGACCGGAGAGTGCGTATGGATAAGATGAGACGTGTGGTCTTTGTCTGCATCGGGAACTCCGGCCGCAGTATCATGGCCGAGGCCATATTCAACTCCATGGCCCCCCGGGGCTGGAAGGCGGAAAGCGGTGGCACGCGGCCTGCCAGGAGCATCTCCAGGGAGGCCGTGGAGGTCCTGGAGGAGATAGGAGTAAAGGTGGAGAAAAGGCACCCCACCTTCATCGACCCCATCACCACCCGGCAGATAGACGTGGGGATTACCATGGGGTGCGGCGTGGAGTCCGAGGGCTGCCCGGTGGTGCTGACAGGGTACAGGGAAGACTGGAGCCTGCCCGACCCCAAGGGCTTCTCCAAGGAGCAGTTCCGCCTTGTGAGAGACCAGATCAGGGAAAAGGTGGAAGACCTGGTCAGGCGGATTGAGGCAGGAGAATTCGACAAATCTAAATATGGTATATAGATTATATATTTTATATAGAAAAGATATAAAGCATTGGAGGGACTAGTTTCTATCATGCGCGTTCTTGTTGCCGTGGATGGCTCAGAGTATTCCCTGAGGGCCGTGGAGTTTGCGGCCAGGCTGGCAAAGGAGAGCAACTCGGCTCTGGCGGTCATCCACGTGGTGCCCCACGTGAAGTCCACCAAGGAGGACCTCATCACCCTCATGAAGGAGGAACTCGGGAATATCAGGAAGGCAGGCGAGAAGTACCTTGAACGTGCAAGGGAAGAGGCCCGGGAGCACGGGGTCAGCCCGGAGCTAATACTCAAAGAGGGCGACCCGGTGGAGCTAATCCTTGAAACCGCCGGGGACTATGACCTGATAGTGGCCGGGACCAAGGGAAAGGGGCGGGTCGAGAAGCTCATCCTCGGGAGCGTTTCCTCGGCCCTGGTGGACAGGTCACCGGCGCCGGTGACGGTAGTACGCTGAGGTGAGGCCATGGGCGTCGATGCCAATCCCGTGACCGTTACATGGATGGGGGGCATCGGGATTGCAGCCCTGGTCGCCTCGTATCTTCTGGTAAACGAAAGGACCAGGCAGTGGTCGGACAAAAGAATCGTCCTTGTGGCCCTGGCGGTTTCCTTCTCCCTGGTCCTCTCCACGGAGAGATACCTCGGTCTGTTGTAGGTGAGACCTTGATAGAGCTGACCTTATTCGCAGCGGCAGTCCTGGCGGTCGGCCTCTACATGGCCTGGAACGTGGGCGCCAACGACGTGGCCAACGCCATGGGGACCTCGGTGGGCTCCCGGGCCATCACCATCCGCCAGGCCATACTTATTGCGGCGGTATTCGAGTTCTCAGGGGCGGTCCTCTTCGGCAAGCACGTCACCGACACCGTCAGGAAGGGCATCGTGGACCCTGCCGCCATCGCCGACCCCCACGTAATCGCCCTGGGTGCCTTCTCCGCCATCCTGGCCGCCGGGCTCTGGATTACCTTCGCCACCTGGAAGGGCCTGCCGGTCTCCACCACCCACAGTGTTGTGGGGGCCATGACGGGCTTCGGGCTGGCGGCGGCGGGCCTGGACGTGGTCAACTGGGCCAAGATGGGCAAGATCGTGGCCAGCTGGGTGGTCTCCCCGGTTGTCGGGGGGATTGTGGCCTTTATATCATTCAGCCTCTTCCGCCATTTCGTTATCAGGAAATACCCTGACCGGGCGCGCCTTGAGAGGGTCTTCGCCTACTTCCAGCTCATGACCGCCTCCTTTGTGGCCTTCGCCCACGGCTCAAACGACGTTGCCAACGCCATCGGGCCGGTGGCGGCCGCCCTGGAGTTCAGCAGGGAGGGGGCCACGGTGGCCTCCAAGGTCCCGGTCCCCATGTGGCTTCTGGCCTTCGGGGGGGCGGGGATTGTAATCGGCCTTGCCACCTGGGGGTACAAGGTCATGGCCACAATCGGCGAGAGGGTCACCGAGATCACCCCCACCCGGGGGTTCTGCGCCGAGTTCGCCACCGCCAGCGTGGTCCTGGCCAACTCCCAGATAGGCCTGCCCATATCCACCACCCATACCCTCGTCGGCTCGGTCATCGGGGTGGGCATGGCGCGGGGAATCAAGGCATTAAATTTAAGAATCATCATGGACATAATCACCTCCTGGTTGGCCACAGTCCCCATAGCGGCCGTTGTCTCAGGAGGGATATTCAAGCTCCTGATGATAGTGAGGTGAAAAATGAGAAGCATTGCGAGCCTGTTTGCGGAATCCCCATTCAAGCCCCTGGAGGAGCACGCCATGATGGTCAAGCAGTGTGCCGACCTCCTCCGGGAGTGCGTGGAAGAGTTCGCCGCAGAGGAATTCGAGCAGGCCGAGGAGACGGTCCTGGAGATATCCAGGCTGGAGCATGAGGCCGACAAGATAAAGAACTACATCAGGGTGAACATGCCCCGCGGCATCATGATGCCGGTGGACCGGGGGGACCTCCTGGGGTACCTGCGGGAGCAGGACCATGTGGCCGACAGGATCGAGGACGTGGCCATGACATTGAACCTCAGGCAGACCAAACTCCCGGCCTCCATCAAAAAGGACCTCCTGGACCTGACAAACAAGGTCTGCGACGTGGTGGACCTGGTGCCCCTGGCCCTCAAGGCCATGAACGAGCTCCTGGACAGGAGCTTCATGAGGAAGAAGGAGACCCGGGTGGAGGAGTACATATCGCTGCTGAACGAAAAGGAGCAGCTGACCGATGTCCTGGAACTCAAGATGCGCCGCTATCTCTATGAGCTGGAGGGCAACCTCTCCTATATCGAGTTCTACCATATGGTCACTATCGTAAAACTCTTGGGCAAGACCGCAGACCATGCCGAGAACTGCGGCGACCGGCTGCGGCTGATGATAGCAAAGAGATGAGGTGGGTTTGAGATGATGGAACCAAAGACCGAGGTCATAATGGTTGGCCACATACTGGAAAAAGGGATAGTTTTCAAGCTCTATGAGGCCATAAAGGATATGGACGTGGACGTCAAGCACTGCGAGGTGTCCTTCACGACCCTCAAGGAGGGCATGGAGAGGAAGCCTTCCACCATGAGGTTCTACCTGGTGGGCTCCCCGGACGACCGGAAAAAGGCCATGAAGGAGATAGAGGACATCGCAGAGAAAAACGACTGCGGTATCGAGACCATAGACTACGAGAAGATGTGGAAGAAGAGGGGCTAGAGGGCAACTATTACCCCGAGCACCACAGAGACGGCCTCGAGCATCCACACCCGGCGCACCAGCTCCTTTTCGGTCATGGGGCGCAGCTTCAAGAAGAGCCTGGGCAGGGACAGGTTGCCCCCGTCAGGGACGTAGAGCCTGCCCCCCCGGACGACTGTCGGCTTCTGGGCCTCCCGGGTCATTATCCCGGCGGTGGCGAATTTGAGCCCGGCATCGATGATGTAGGGCAGGAATATGAGCAGACCGGCAAGGAAGGCCCTGGAAGATGCAGGGTACCAGGACCGCCCCGATGACGAGGGTGCCCACGTCACCCGGGAAGATACGGGCCGGGTATCGGTTGTAGTGGAGGAAGGCCAGGAGGGCCGAGGCCATCAGGAGGGAGGCGGCAAGGGCGGGGTAGTCGCCGGTGATGTATGCCAGGGCGGCCATGCCCAGGCAGGCCAGGGCGCCGGTGCCTATCTCCAGGCCGTTGAAGCCTGCCAGCATGTTGGTGAAGTTGACACCTGCCATGAAGGCAAAGGGGAAGGCCAGGAGAAGGATGCGCCCGCCCCCGGCGATGGGCGTCCACCAGGCCAGGGCCGCCCCCAGGAGGAGGAACCCGGGCAGCTTTACGGCAGGTGAGAGGCGCCTGAGCCTGTCCATTATGCCCATAAGCCCCATGAAGAAGGCCGCCAGGGCCACGGACTGGAGCCAGAGGTCCCGGGTGAGGTGGGAGTAAACAGAGGCCAGGACCACGAAGGAGGCCCAGACGGCGATGCCCCCGTTCTCCGGGACTTCCGGCCGTCCCTCCTTGTGGAGGTCCCGGCCCA
>JAADFM010000127.1 GCA_013152845.1 Methanobacteriota archaeon
AGGGCCATGGCCACGTCGGCGCCCAGCTCCTCCTGGATGCGGACGGACCTCTCGGGGGTGATGAGGTGGCGGCTGTTGTCGAAAGGGCTGCGGAACCTGACGCCCTTCTTGCCGGTCCCCTCCAGGAAGCCCTCCCTGAGCATCTGGAACCCCCCGCTGTCGGTGAAGATCGTCCCATCCCATCCCATGAACTCATGGATGCCCCCGGCCTCCCGGATGACCCCGACCCCGGGCCTGAGGTAGAGGATGAAGGAGTTGGAGATGATGGCCTCCACACCGATGGCAGAGAGCTCATCCGGTGCGACGGTCTTTACCGTGGCCTTGGTGGCAACCGGCATGAAGGCCGGGGTGCGCACCTCCCCGTGGGCGGTCCTGAGGACCCCTGACCTGGCCTTCCCGTCCTGGCCGCTGAGCCTGAAGTGCTTCACCGGCCCTCCCTCCCCAGGATGAGCATGGAGTCCCCGAAGCTGTAGAACCTGTACCCCATCTCCACGGCCTCCCTGTACGCCTTCAGGATTCTATCCCTGCCGGCGAAGGCCGAGACCAGCATGATGAGGGTGGAGCGGGGCAGGTGGAAGTTGGTGATGAGGTTCTCCACCCGGGACCTGAAGGCATAGCCGGGGTAGATGAAGAGGTCGGACCAGCCCTCCCCGGCCCGGATTTTTCCCCCCTCCCCTGCGGCCGATTCCAGGGCCTTCAGGGTGGTGGTGCCGCAGGCGAAGAGCCTGCCACGGGTGCGGTTGATTGCCTCTGCGTTCTCCTCTGTGATGGTATAGTACTCGGGCTCCATGCGGTGGTCTTCCACGGCATCTGTCCGCACGGGCTGGAAGGTCCCGGTGCCCACGTGGAGGGTGACCCATGCAATCCCCACGCCCATCTCCTCTATCCTCCCCAGGAGCTCCTCGGTGAAGTGGAACCCGGCGGTGGGGGCGGCGATGGAGCCCCGGTGCCTGGCATAGACGGTCTGGTAGCGCTCCCCTTCCTCCAGCTCTTCCTTTATGTAGGGCGGGGTGGGCATGGTCCCCACCTCGTCGATGACCTCCTCCAGCCTGCCCCGGCAGCGGAAGTCCACCAGGTACCGGGCCGAGCCGTTCTCCCTCACCTTCGAGGTCACGCGCCCGGAGATGCCATCGCCGAATTCCAGCTCGGTGCCCTCCCCGAGCCCCCTGCCCTTCAGGAGGCACCACCAGGTGTTGCCTTCCAGCTCCCTTACCAGGAGGGCCTCCACCCTGCCGCCGGTCTTTTTCCTGCCGTGGAGGCGGGCAGGGAAGACCCTGGTGTCGTTGAGGACCAGGGTGTCCCCCCTTTGGAGGTAGTCCGGGATGTCGCGGAAGTACCTGTGGTGGGTTCCCCTTTCAGCGAGGACCATCATCCGGGACGAGTCCCTCCGCTCCAGGGGGCGCTGGGCGATGAGCCCCCGGGGAAGATGGTAGTCGAAGTCCGATACCTTCATGTCGGAAAAATGGCCTTTGGTATCGTCTGAAACTAAAACCCCAAAAACTATAAATCCAGGTTTGGCGGAAGGGGAACCCATGACCGGAAGAAAACCCCTGAAGGTATTCTCCACCCTGGGGAAGCTCCATGTGATTATCCCGGAGGAGATAGCCAGCGCCATGAACATCAACCCGGGTGATGAGGTGGTCTGGTCTGTTGAGAGGGGGGAGCTGGTTTTAAGGAAGGTATGGAAGGACAACTGAAGATGGCATCCGAGTACGAGGGCAGGCAGGATTATGTCCGGGATATCGAGCTCCCGGGAATCGAGACGGTCAGGAACATGTACCCGGACAGGGATTACACCGTGGAGGTCGAGTACCCGGAGTTCACCACCCTCTGCCCGAAGACCGGCCTGCCGGATTTCGCCACCGTGAGGATATCCTATGTGCCTGATGAGAGGATTGCGGAGCTGAAGTCCTTAAAGCACTATTTCATCGCCTACCGTGACCTGGGGTTCTTCCACGAGAACTTCACCAACCGCATCCTGGACGATTTCGTCAGGGCCGTGGACCCCAAGGAGGCCCACATCGAGGTGAGGGTCAATGTCAGGGGGGGCATACTGACCACGGTGAGGCGCTCCTACAGGAGAAAGGGGGTATAGGGTAGCCAGGTCTATCCTCGTGGCTTTGGGAGCCATGGACCCCGGTTCGAATCCGGGTACCCCCATTGAATCCTTTTTATGTAAAAAGGCTTCACCCAAAAACCCGCATTTTGCCCTCCGGACAAAATGCTCCTATACATGTGAATATATTTGCTAGGCCTTCCGCTCTACAAGGAAGATATTTAAGTTAAAGAGTAAAATTGTTTTTGGGATATATGAATTTCTTAGAGCGCCTAGTAGCCGAGTGGTATTCCTATCAAGAGTATTTTGTTAGAACCAATATCAAATTTGGAAAGCGTGCTAAGGGCGGGTATACAGGAGAAATGGATGTTGTTGCATTCCATCCCAAGGAGAAAAGATTGATACACATAGAAACATCAATGGATGCATATTCATGGGCACAACGAAAGAAGAAATTCCAAAAGAAGTTCAAGGATGCAACGTCTCACTACAATGAATTGTTTGATTTCCCTATTGATAAAATAGACCAAATTGCTATTGTTGGATTTGGAAAGCCTAAAGTAGATGTAGATTTTGGTGATGGAGTGAAGATAATATCCATCCCCGACTTTATGATTAAAATTTCAAGTGACCTCTCAAATAAACACCCTTTGAAAAATGCAATACCACAAGAATATCCCCTACTTAGAGCAATACAATTTTCTGCTTTTTGGGGGAAACCAATAAAGCTCAAAAATCTATTTTAGGGTGCTCTTTGAGTAGTTAAGGTCATTCCTCAGGGCTCCAGACGCTCGTCATCCCGAAAGGTCGGCCTTGAGTTCGCTCATCATCGGAACAACCTTACATGGACCTCGTGGCGGTCCATATCCGTAAGCACGATTTCCGCCCCTTCCAGGCTCCTGGTCTCCCCCAGGACCCCCCTCATGGTGACGGTGCCCCCCTCGGACTTGATGTAGATGGC
>JAADFM010000128.1 GCA_013152845.1 Methanobacteriota archaeon
ACCTCCCCGGGGCTGACAAGACCTGCCGGCAGGGCCCGGTCTTTGGTCCTGGGGTTTCGGGCGTCGATGTCCCTGTCGATGAGGCGGTTCAGCGACATGGCTGCCGTGCGGGCGCTGAAGAGGCCCAGGGTAATCCAGAAAAGGACGTGGCCGGAAGGCATGCCCCCGGCGGCAAGGACCGCACCGGCATAGAGAAAAGGCATGGAGAAGAGGGTGTGCTCGAGCTTTATCATCTCGAGGAGAACCTTCAGCTTTTCCAGCCTCAAATCCCCAGCTCCTCCCAAATCTCGTCAATGCGCTTCTTCACCTCGGGGTCCATCTCGATGACATCCGGCCAGTCCCTCTTGAAGCCCTCATCGGGTCCCTTGACGGTGGCATCAATGCCCATCTTGGAGCCCACGTTGGGCAGGTAGGTGGCCTGGTCCAGGGAATCCGCCGGGGAATCACAATGTCCCTTGCCGGGTCCACCCGGTTGGTGACCGCCCAGACGACCTCCCCCATGTCCTGGACATTGACGTCCTCGTCCACCACGATGATAATCTTCGTGAACATCATCTGACCCATGCCCCAGAGGGCGAACATGACCTTCTTTGCATGGCCGGGATAGGACTTCCTGATGGAGACGATGGCCAGGTTGTGGAAGACCCCTTCGATGGGGAGGTTCATGTCCACAAGCTCAGGCAGCTGGAACCTCATAAGGGGCAGAAACATACGCTCGATGGCCTTGCCTATGTAGGAATCCTCCATGGGCGGGCGGCCGACAATGGTGGCGGGATAGATGGGGTCCCTGCGGCAGGTGATGGCGGTGACGTGGAAGACAGGGTACTCGTCGGCCAGGGAGTAGTAGCCCGTATGGTCACCGAAAGGACCTTCGGTCCTTCTTTCCCCGGGCTCCACATATCCCTCCAGGACGATTTCAGCATGGGCCGGGACCTCCAGGTCCACGGTCTTGCACTTTGCCATCTCCACCGGCTTTTTCCTGATGAAGCCTGAAAAAAGCATCTCGTCAAAGCCCGGCGGCAAGGGGGCGGTGGCAGAGAAAACCGTCGCAGGGTCGCCGCCCAGGGCCACAGCGACCTCCAGGCGCTCGCCCATCCTCTCGGCCTTGCGGTAGTGGGCAGCGCCGTGCTTGTGGATGTGCCAGTGCATCCCGGTGGTGTTCCTGTCATAGACGTGCATGCGGTACATGCCGCAGTTGCGCTCCCCGGTCTCGGGATCCTTGGTGAACACCAGGGGCAGCGTGATGAAAGGCCCGCCGTCCTTTGGCCAGCATTTCAGTATCGGGAATCTGAAGATGTCCACATCATCCCCTTCCAGGACCACCTCCTGGCAGGGGGCCTTTTTCACCATCTTTGGCTGGTAGGAGAGAATCTCCTTGAGCCTCGCCGCCCCTTTGAGCTTTCCCATAAGGGAGGAGGGTATCTCGGGCCGCAGCAGCTCCACCAGGGCCTCCCCGATGTCCTCGAACCTCTGGGTGCCAAGGGCCAGGGCCATGCGCTCCTTAGAGCCGAAGAGGTTGGCCACAAGGGGAACATCACTGCCCTTAACATTTTCGAAGAGGACCGCCGGACCACCTGATTTCACCACCCGGTCCAGGATTTCGGTGACTTCAAGGTTGGAATCCACCTCGGCAGCAACCCTTCGCAGAAGGCCCCTCTCCTCCAGGGCAGCCATAAAATCCCTTAGGTCCTTATATACCATGGACAGATTATCTGAATGGAAAACTTATAAAACTTTGCAAAGAATTACTACTGAGGAGTAGTAGATGGCAGACGAAAAGGGCGAACGGGTCAGGCGGATGTTCGCATCCATATCCAGGAGATACGACCTCCTAAACACCCTCTTAAGCCTCAACAGGGACGCCGCCTGGAGGCGCTTTACCGTCAGCCAGGCAGGGCTGGAAGAAGGCGGCAGGGCCCTGGACGTGGCCACAGGCACCGGGAAGCTGGCGGTGGAACTGGCAAAGGCCGTGGGGGCAGGGGGCAAGGTGGTGGGGGTGGACTTCTGCGAGGAGATGATGGAACTTGGGAGGAAGGCCATCCGGGGGGCCTGGCTGGAGGACGTCATCGAGTTCCAGAACGCCCGGGCCGAGGCGTTGCCCTTCCCGGACTCAAGCTTCGACTGCGCCTCCATCGCCTTCGGGCTGAGGAACGTATCTGATATCGACAGGTCACTCTCGGAGATGGCCAGGGTGGTGCGCCCGGGGGGCCGGGTCCTGGTCCTGGAGTTCACCCAGCCGGAGGGCAGGGTGCTGCGGGAGCTCTACTACCTCTACTTCTTCCGGGTGCTGCCCCTGGTCGGGGGTGTGATATCCGGGAACCGGGACGCCTACACCTACCTGCCCGCATCAGTCATGGACTTCCCCTCCCCGGAGGGACTCAAGGCAAGGATGGAAGCGGCAGGTCTGCGGGACGTGGAATACCATCTCCTCACCGGCGGGATAGTGGCCCTGCACGTGGGGGTGCGGCCTTGAGATTTGTTTCGAAAGGATAACTTTCGCCCTTCCTCCATGGAGATTCTGGTCCACATCTGCTGCGCGCCCTGCTTCACCTACCCCCACCGGCGGCTCGTGGAGGAGGGCCACACCGTCACCGGTCTCTTCTTCAACCCCAACATCCAGCCCGCAAGCGAGTTCCGGAGGCGGCTCCAGGCCCTGGAGGCATACCGGGCGGAGACCGGCCTGGACGTCATCTACCCCGAAGGCCCCAGCTCATCAGAGGAATGGTCCATGCAGTGCCGGCAGTGCTATGACCTCAGGCTCCGGGAGGCCGCCAGGACCGCCAGCGACCTGGGCTTCGATGGCTTCACCACCTCCCTCCTGTCCTCCCCCTGGCAGAGGCACGCCCTCATAAAGAAATCCGCTGGGGAGCTGGCCAGGAGGTTCGGCGTGGATTTCCACTACCAGGACTTCAGGCAGGGCTGGCAGGAGACCGTCAGGATATCAAGGGAGATGGGCCTCTACCGCCAGAAGTACTGCGGGTGCATCCGCTCCCTTTGGGAGAGCGGCTACTTCAGGGGCGAACGGGAGGCGGCGCGCAAAAGGCTCCTGGAGGAGTTCGAGGGGAAGGGTTCCCGGGGTTAACTAATCCTACCAAAAGGTTTTTCTCCGATAATGGGATATTAAATATGGTTATGTTCAGGGAAAAGGAGCTCATAGGGAAGGAGGTCATCGGCTCCGAGGGAGGGGTCCTGGGAAAGGTCCTGAAGGTCACCGAGCAGGACGACATCCCCTGTATCGTGGTGGGCAACAAGGGGTTCCTGGTCAGCGAGGCAACGGCCATGAAGGCAGGGGAGACCGTCACCATCCCCTACTACAACATCGAGACCGTCCACGATGCGGTGATTCTCAACATTCCGAGAAGGTGTACCTGGAGAAAACCCTGCTAGAGTGACCCAAGAACCATCTCAAGCTTTTCTTTTCCAGTGAGGCCTATGAAGCTCTCCACCACCTGGCCCTCTGAATCGAATATCATGATGGTCGGCAGATAGACCACCCCGTACCCGTCGGCCAGGGCAGGGTACTGGTCCGTATCTATGGCCAGGAAGACCACTCCGGGATGCGCCCTCTCCAGCTCCTCCATGATAGGCGCCTGCCTCCTGCAGCTGGGGCACCAGCTGGCATTGAAGGTCACCACCACCGGGTAGCCCGACGAGAGGGCGGCCCGGAGGCCTTCGGGGGTGCCGGGGAATGATGGGGCCCCGGAGTCGGAAGCGGGAGTGGAGCCGGGGACGGGCGGGGAGGGTCCCCCGGCCTGCTGGGAGCCCAGGCACCCGGCCAGCAGGACCAGGAGGAGCATGGACCGGGGTGGGCGGTGTCTCCTGAGGTAGCGCCTTGCGGAATATACCCCGTAGACAAACAGCAGGCCGAGGATGAGGACCTGGAGGAGCTCGCTGAGATAATCGAGGAACTGCTGGGTCATCTTTCCCTAGCTGTACTCCCGCCAGGTGTGCTTGCACTTGGTGCAGCGGAAGAACCTGGTCTCGGACTCGTGCCTTCCGGGTCTGGAGGAGCCACCACTCGGCCTCCATGTGCCCGCACTCCGGACACTCGGCTCTTGTGGTGGGAAGTGTCCGGATGTCGTCCTCCTCCAGGATGAGGAGCTTCTCCTTTTTCTCGTTCCTGGAGGATATCTTCCCCTTGCCCTCGTCCCCCTTGGAATCCTCGTAGGTCCTGCACCTGGCGCAGAACCACTTCCTGTCCCTCACCTGCATCATGGTACCGCATTTCGAGCAGAACTTCATCTCCGTGCCTCCAGATAGTCCCTGATGACCGCATTGTGGTCGAAGGCCAGCTCCATCCCTTCGATCTCTTCGGGGTGGAAGAAGCCGGCCTCCGCGGCATCGTCACCTCCCCGGGGGACTGCGTCCCCATCAACCCTGGCCCGGTAGGTTATTGAGACGGTATGCCCCCTGGGGTCCCGGCCCGGGTCGGAATAGACGCCAACGAGGCCCTCGATTTCCACCTCCAGGCCGGTCTCCTCCCTGGCCTCCCGGCGGGCGGATTCCAGGACGTTCTCACCGCACTCCACATAGCCCCCCGGCAGGGCCCAGCGCGCCTTGTAGGGGTCCCTGCCCCTCCGGACGAGGAGTATCCTGCCGTCCCCGTCCTCCACCACCAGGTCAACGGTCACCGCCGGTGAGGGGTAGCCGCTGCAGTCGCAGGGGCACTCCACCCCGGAATCCTGCCTGGCCCGGGCCAGCTTCAGCAGCTGCGTGAACCCTGCTATGGAAGATTCCCTGAGGCGTGTCCGGTCCGAGGCATCGATGAACCTCTCCAGGACCTCCACCGCCTCCCGCAGGCCTATCCTGCCCATCATCCAGCTGTGGAAGAGGTACCCCTCGGCATAGTCGGCCATGGAGTGGCGGTCCGACCTCGTGCCTGCCTCCTCGCGCATGCCCGCCCCCTTCAACGCCTCGGAGAGGACCAGGTTGGATGCCCGCAGGCTGGTGGGGCTCCCGGTGACATTGGATACCGCCATGGAATAGACGAGGTTTACCAGGCCGTCCCCGAGGGCCGAAAGTTTTTGGAACTCATCCAGGGGGAATTTGGCCGTCATCTACAACATCTTGCCCAGGTCTTTGAATTCCTTCCCCAGGGATTTCAGGGACCTCTTCAGCACCATCCTGGCATAGGACGTCCCCTCGCCCACCATCTCCTTGGCATCGGCGGCGTGTTTGGCCAGCACCTTCTCGGAGATGCCGGTCTTCTCGGCAAGCTCGGCCAGCTTTGCCCTGGCGAGGTCGTTGGCGGTCTTCACCCCCGCCCCGTTCAGCTGCTCGGCCTTCTTGGGTCCGATGCCGGGCACCTCCTGGAGCCCCACCTTCCTCTCCATGGACCTGGGGACCTTCTTCTCCACGGTCTTGAGATAGAGGAAGTAGTTGGGGTGGAGCGGGTGGTCCATCCTGTAGGTGGCCTTCAGGACCTCCTTGTCCTCCACCAGGTGGTCCCTCAGGACATTGAAGAGTGTGTGGTCCTCGCCTGTAATCTCGAGCTCGAGCTCCCCTGCCTTCTCCCTGAGCACCTTCACTTCCATAAGCCCGCGCCTCCCTTCACACCTGGCCGGAGCCGTAGCTTGCGGCGAGTTTCCCGGTCCTCTTCTTGCCGCACTGTGGGCAGAGGGTCTGGCTCCTGCCCACCTTCTCGGCACCCACGTTGCAGTCGGGACAGAAGCTCTTTATGACCCCGGTCTCCTTGGGCACGGTGGTCAGCTGGAGCTCCCGCTCAATCCTTATAATCTTGGCCAGGACGATGTCGCCGACCTGGAACTCCCTCTCCAGGTCCGAGACATAGGAATCCCTCACGTTGGCGATGCGGATGACACCTGTCACGGCCCCCGGGAGGCCCCGCTCCACGCCCTCGAGTTTCGCCACATGGACGATGGCCACCTGGGGCTTTATGTCCACTATCTTGCCGATGACGAGGTCCCCCACCTTCGGCTCCGGGGGCACGCTGGTCCCGGGCTTTACCTCCATCTTGCGCTCCTTCATATCTATGACCAGGGTCCCCACGTTGGAGGCGTATATCCTCCCGTCCTCCTCATAGGTACCCCTGCCGGCAATCAGCTCCTCGCTGAAACCCAGTTCCTCGCCGGGCAGGACAAAATCACCGTTCTCGACCATTCAGTTCACCTCAATCCTGTAAACATCAACCCCAACCACCTTTTTTTCCTTTCTGTGGAACTGGTAGGTATGGGGTATGGAAAATCTGAATTCCTTCCTATCTGTTATACGGCCTCCAATCTTTTCTACAAAGGCATATATAAATTCTCTGGTGCTCCCCTTGTGGATGGAATACACCACTCCAGCCATCTCCAGGGCCTTTTCCAGGAAGGCCCGGTCCGCCCCTGGCCTCCTGACCCCGAAGGGGGGGTTCTGGATAACGGTATCGCATTCCCCTTTTATATCTTTTATGTCCGAGAGTACCCACTCCACCGCCACCCCCAGGGCGCGGGCGTTCTCCCTGGCATCCTCCAGGGCGCGGGGGTCCGCGTCCACGCCCACCACCTTCCGGGCGCCGAGAAGGGCGGCTCCTATGGCAAACCGGCCGGTACCGCATCCCAGGTCATAGACCGACCTGCCGTGGATGTCCCCCCGCATGTCCGCAAATGAGAGGACCTCGGCCACAATGGGCGTTGGGGTCACGTACTGCTCCAGGGCCTCTTTCGGCCGGGTGAAGCCCCCGCAGCCCTCCAGGAGGATCTCCAGACGCTTCTTGGTCAATACCATAAGGTTAAAATAGGCACGGAGGATTAAAATCCTTGTGGAATGAGGGTTCTAGCCGTCGTGGATGACACGGACCCGAGCTTTATGAGGATGGGGAAGGTGGTAAGGGCCGTGGTAGAGAACCAGATGGAACTTACCTTCCTTCTCCTCAAGGAGAGCGGGGATACGCCTGACCTGGTGAAGGCCCTGAAGGATGTCTCCAGGAAGGAGGGGCTGGAGAGCAGGGTCGAGGTCATCGAGACAGCCAATGTGCTGAACCCCGCCCTGCCCATCGCAAAGAGGGCAAGGGAAGAGGGAGCGGTGGCGGTCTTCGTCCCTGAGGAGATGGTAGAGGTCATCCAGAGCCTGACGGACCAGTTCAGGGGGGAGATACCGGTGGAGCCCATCAGCGGGGCCTATCCAGTCAGGGAGATCATGAGCTCGCCCCCCATCACCGTGGCCACCGATTTCACCGCCCACGAGGTCGCCTCCACCATGAAGCAGAGGGATATCTCCAGCGTGGTGGTCATGGACA
>JAADFM010000129.1 GCA_013152845.1 Methanobacteriota archaeon
CCAGGGAAGAGGCCAACGAGGTCCTCATGCTGAGCGGCATCAACAGCATCGCCAACAAGTTCCTGGAAATCATAAACGAGTCAGAGGAGGTCTACATGACCATCAACCGGGCCATCGAGGTCAAGGACATCTTCCTGGCCTTCCTGGAGAAGGCCGAGAACCGGGACGTCAGAATCAGGCTCATGATACCCGAGGGGGTGGATATCCCGGATGAGGACCGGAAGAGGGCCGAGGGGATGGGCATGGAGATGCGCCACTACAAGAACCCGGTCTTCGACATGCTGGTGGCTGACCGGCGGGACGTCCTCATCGGCGTGCCGGACCCCCTAAGCGACGAGCTCTACCACTCCATCGGCATCTGGATTCGCAACCCCTCCTTCGCAGCGCCGGTCCATGACTCCCTGGAGAGGCTGTGGGAAGGGGGATGAGGGCCGGAATTACCTGGCATGTAGAGCGGACCTTACCCTTCCAGGATATTGTACAGCGTATCCCTCCGGGCCGCGGGCCTGCCGGTATCCCTTATCAACCGGATGATTTTCTCGGGCGCTATGTACTGGCTCACGGTCCCGGTGGCCCTGACCACGTTCTCCTCGATCATGGTCCCCCCGAAGTCGTTGGCGCCGTAGAAAAGGGCCACCTGGGCCACCCTCGTCCCCTGGGTCACATGGGAGGCCTGGATGTTGGGGATGGCGCCGTGGAGGAGTATCCTCGACAGGGCCACCACCTTCAGGTACTCGATGCCCGATGCCTTCCTTATCCCCTCCCTCCGGGCCAGGACCGTGTTGCCGGGCTGGAATGACCAGGGTATGAAGGCAGTAAAACCCCCGGTCTCCTCCTGTATCTCCCGGATGCGCAAGATATGCCTTACCCGCTCCTCCGGTCCCTCCCCCAGGCCGAAGACCATGGTTGCCGTTGTGGGGAGACCTATTTCATGGGCGGTGACCATGACCTCCTTCCACTCCTCCCAGGATATCTTGTTAGGGCTGACCTTCTTCCGCACCCGGTCGTCAAGGATCTCCGCCCCACCTCCGGGGATGCTCTGGAGCCCGGCCTCCACCAGGCGCTCCAGGGTCTCCTTGAGGGAATTGCCCGATACCTTGGCCATGAACTGGATTTCGGCCGGGGAGAAGAAGTGGCGCTGGACGGATGGGAACCTCTTTCTCGTCTTCTCAAGCATCTCCTCGTAGTATTCCACCGGCAGGTCCGGGTTCAGACCCCCCTGCATCAGTATCTGAGTGGCCCCGAGCCTCACCGCCTCCCCTATCTTTTCCATGATCTCGTCAATGGAAAGGACGTAGGCGTCCTCTGCACCCCTGGACCGGTAAAAGGCGCAGAACCGGCATCGCGACACACAGACATTGGTGTAGTTGATGTTGCAGTCGATGACAAAGGTCACAAGGTCACCGCAGGCCTCCCTGCGCAGGCCATCGGCCATCTGGCCCAGGGTCTGGACATCCCTGTTGTAGAGTTCGAGGCCCTCCTCTATGCTGAACTCTTCAGGGAACACCTTCACACCTCGAATAGGTTTATCCCGGGCATTTCATCGAGGATGCCGAACCGGCGGGCCTGCCTGAAGTACTCTTCAAGCCCCTCCATCTCCTCTTTCCCCAGGGTGTAGTCCAGGGTTGTGAGGTGGCGCATCATGAAATCCATGGAGACGCCGAGTTCCCGCGCCAGGGTCGAAAAGAGGGGCCCCAGGTTCCGGTAGGCCAGCTCCCTGGACCTCCTCAGGGCATGGTAGAACTCCCTCACCTTCTCCGGCTCCCTTTCGGCGGCCTCTTTGGTGATAACCCAGAGGGCATAGACCATCTTCTTCCCGGTGAGCCTGGCCCATTCCTCCCCCAGGTCGGCGATAAAGGTCCTTCCGTCATAGTTGGCCTTCAGTGCCTGGTCCCCGATGAGGAGGGCCGCATCCGAGATATCCAGCATGGAGTCGAGGTCGGGTTCCTCATGATGGATAATCTCTGCATGGATGTCCTTCCATTTGAGGATGATTTCGAGCAGGGCAGACGAACTCGCCGATGTCCCGGGCACCGTGACCCTTCTGGCTTCAAGTTCCCTCAAGCTCAGGATTTCGTCAGAGAAAAGCAGGATGCTCATGGTCCTACCACGGGCGTTGATGCTGAAGTCGGGCAGTATGAGAAGGTCCCGGTGGTTCTGGGCATATATGATAGAGGATGTTGGGGCTATGTCCAGGGTCCCTTCCCTGAGCATCCGGCCCAAAGCAGGGGGGTGGCCGGTGTGGTAGCTTGCCCCGTTGGCGGTCACAAGACCCCTCTTTACGGCATAGAGGATGAAGTCCGTGTTCTTGAAGTGGGTGGTGCCGATGCGGAGAGACAATCCTTATGCCTCCTGGTAGGTCCTGATTATCTCGTGGGTGGTGGTGCGCTGGGCAGGGACGAACCCTGCCTCCCGTATAAGCCCTATTATCTCGTCCCTGGGGGTGTACTCGGCGGTCCGGGCCCCAGCGGCATGGGTGATGCGCTCCTCCACCACGGTGCCGTCCAGGTCGTTGACGCCGTAATGGAGGCTTATCTGGGCGAGCTTTTTCCCTGTCATGACCCAGAAGGCCCTGATGTGGTCTATGTAACCAGAGAGCATGATGCGGGAGACGGCTAAGGTCTTGAGGATGTCCACCCCCGAGGGACCCTCCTCCACCAGACCCTCTTTCTTCAGGGTGGTGTTGGCCGGGTGAAAGGGCAGGGGGATGAAGGCCTGGAAACCCCTGGTCTTTCTCTGGGCCTCCCGCAGCCTTATCAGGTGGTCCACCCGGTCCTCCTTTGTCTCGATATGGCCGAAGAGCATGGTGGCGTTGCTCTTGAGGTGGGCCGTAGCCATGACCTCCAGCCACTCCTGGCTGGAGGCCTTGTTGGGGCAGAGTTTCTCCCGCAGCTCGTCCTTTAGAATCTCGGCCCCGCCCCCGGGCAGGGACCCAAGGCCGGCATCCTTCAACTGCCTTAAAACCTCCTCCACCGAGAGGCCTGATATCTCGGAGAAGTACTTAATTTCAGTGGCGGTGAAGGCCTGGAGGTGGAGGTGGGGGAACTCCTTTTTGATGCTTTCGAGCATCTCCACATAGAACTGGAAGGCTGGGGTGGTGGCTGCCCACGATGTGGAGCTCGGTAATCCCCAAGGAGGCGGTCTTTCTTATCCGGTCCATGATGTCATCCAGGGAGAGGGTATAGGCCCCGGGCTGGCCCTCCTCCCTGAAGTAGGCACAGAACCTGCACCCGGAAACGCAGACGTTGGTGTAGTTGATGTGGCGGTTGAGGACAAAGGTGACCACATCGCCGACGGCCCGTCTGCGCAGCTCGTCGGCCAGGGCGCCGATTAGGAAGAGATTGTCTGATTCGAAGAGGGCGATTCCATCCTCCCGCCTGAGCCCCTCACCGGCCAGGGCCTTTTCCGCAATCTCCTGGAGGCCGTCGTCCCCGCAGTCCCTTATCACCTCTTCGATAGTCATCGGTTACCACTGTGTAGTAGTAATATATAAATATGATGGATTTCCAAGGAGGGAGCCATGAAAATCAGAGTGGCCCATTCACCGGATGCCGACGACGCCTTCATGTTCTATGCCCTGGCCCGGGATAGAATAGATACAGGTCGATACGAATTCGAGCACGTCCTCTCGGACATCGAGACCCTGAACCAGGCAGCCCTTCGGGGGAAGTATGAGGTCAGCGCCGTCTCCATCCATGCATATCCCTCGGTGGCTGAGAACTACGCCCTCATGACCTGCGGGGCCAGCATGGGCTACAGATACGGGCCGGTGGTGGTCTCCAGGGAGCCCCTGGAGGACCTGGAAGGCAGGGAGGTCGCCGTGCCCGGCCTCCTGACATCGGCCTGCCTGGCCTTAAAACTATATGAACCTGATATAAAGCCGAAGGTCATGGCCTTTGACAAAATCATGGATGCGGTCCAGCGGGGCGAGGTCGAGGCAGGAGTCATCATCCACGAGGGCCAGCTCACCTATCAGGATACCAACCTTGAGAAGGTGGTGGACCTGGGGGAGTGGTGGTACGAAGAGACCGGGCTGCCCCTGCCACTGGGCGGGAATGTGGTCAGGAAGGACCTGGGAGAGAAGACCATGGATGAGGTGACCGCCCTGGTGAGGGAGAGCATCGTCTATGCACTGGAGCACGAGGACGAGGCCCTGGACCATGCCATGAAGTACAGCGGCGGGCTTGAACGGGAGAAGGCCAGGAGGTTCGTCAGGATGTACGTCAATGATTTTACCGTGGACTACGGCGAGGACGGGAGGGAGGGGATAAGACAGTTCCTGGAAAGGGGAAGGGAGGCAGGGTTGATAGGGGAGAGGGTAGAGGTGGAGTTTGTGGGATGAACTATTCGTTAACTATATATACCACCGGTGAATGGTAATAATCCAGGTGAGGCCATGGCTGAGGCAAAGACATGGTTTGAGGAGACAAGACCCCAGTTCCTGTTACTGTCTGTGGTCCTGGTCATCTACGGGACCTCCATAGCCGTCTTCCAGGGTTACTTCAATGCCCTGCATTTCGTCCTGGCCCTGGTGGGGCTGACCCTCATGCACATAAGCACCAACGTCTTGAACGACTACTTCGACTACAAATCCGGCATCGACCTCAGGACCCAGAGGACCCCCTTCAGCGGCGGCAGCGGTATCCTCCCTGCCGGCAGGCTCAGGCCCGAGTCCGTCTACAGGTTCGGTCTGGCTTCCCTGGCCCTGGGCCTTGCCATCGGGGCCTATTTCGTGTTCCTTGCCCGGTACCCGGTGGCCGGCAACCAGATGCAGCTTGCGGGCATCATCGTCATAGGTGCTGTAGCCGTCTACTTCTACAACACCCACCTGTCGAAGCTCATGCTCGGCGAGGTCTTTGCCGGGCTGGGCCTGGGCACCCTCCCTGTCATGGGAGCCTACTTCGTCCAGACCGGGTTCTTCTCCCTGGAGGCCCTCATCGCCGCCATCCCCCCGGGAATACTGACCCACCACCTGCTGCTCCTCAACGAGTTCCCTGACGCCGAGGCGGACAGGATAGGGGGCAGGCGGCACATGGTCATCCTCCTGGGCAAGAAGCGCGCTGGGCAGGTATATGCGGTCCTTTTGCTCTTCATGTACCTCTGGATAATCGGGGCGGTGGGTGCGGGATACATGCCTGTCTTCGCACTTCTGGCCCTCCTCACCCTCCCCATGGCCAGGACCGCCGTCAGGGGTGCCCTATACGACTACGACGACCCGCAGAAGTTCATCCCTGCCCAGGGAGCAAACGTCATGGTGAACCTCCTGACCCAGATACTACTGGCGGCTGGTTTCCTCATCGGATTCCTGGCGGCATAGGTATTTAAAGGAACACGTCCGCCGCCACTGCCAGGAAGGTCAGAAACCCCACCGCCACATTGACGTTGAAGAAGGCCGTCCCTGCCCTCTCCAGGTTGGAAGGGGATACCAGGGAATGCTCGTACACCAAAAGCACGGCGGTGACTGCCACTCCCAGGGCGAAGACGCCCCCCAGCCTGGATAGGGGGACCAGGAGGGCGAGGGAGATGAGGGTCAGGAGATGGAACCCCGCAGAGATCCGGAGCGCCCTTTCCACCCCGAACCTCGCTGGTATGGAATGAAGGCCCTCTCTGGTATCGAACTCCAGGTCCTGGATGGCATAGATGACGTCAAAACCCGCCACCCAGAAGGTCACCGCCAGGAACAGGAGCCAGGGGGCGATATCAAAGGATGCCCTGACCGCCACCCAGGCCCCCAGGGGCGCAATCCCCAGGGTCATCCCCAGGGGGATGTGGGCCAGCCAGGTGAAGCGCTTGAGGTAGGGGTAGATGACAAAGAGGGCCACGGCGAAGGGATAGAGGGCGACACAGAGCCGGTTGAGCATCAAAGCACAGATGAAGAGGATGATGAGGGAAACCGCAACCAGCACCTTCACCTCCCCGGGGCTGACAAGACCTGCCGGCAGGGCCCGGTCTTTGGTCCTGGGGTTTCGGGCGTCGATGTCCCTGTCGATGAGGCGGTTCA
>JAADFM010000130.1 GCA_013152845.1 Methanobacteriota archaeon
CCAAATTTATCTATTTTGGCAAATTCTGACATATTGACAAATTACACATTATTACCAAGAAAAATGTTTCTGGAATCCAACTGCCCCCTATCATTATGGAAGCCTAGTTATCCCTTCCACCTTCTCGAACCCCTCGTCGAAGGAGTATATTTCCGTTATGTCATTCTCCTGCATGAGGTGCACCGCCAGGGCATCGTTGGGGTCCAGGTCCAGCTCGCCCCCCATCTCGGCAGCGATGAGGTAATCCCCGGCGGTCACATCGGCTACGAGCACATTGTCAAGACTGTAAAGAGTCTGTATCAGGGAGGCAAGTTCTGAGGGGGAGAGGGACCTTTTCAGTATGTTGGAAACCTCGGAGAGGTGGACCACCGAAGTGGTCACCTCTTCAACGCCATTGTTGATTCCCTCGATTATCTTCTTGGAGCTGGCCTTCATCTTCTTCTGCCTAGGGTCAAGTTTGGCCTTTGGCCTGTAGTAAGCGTAGATGAAAATGTTGGCGTCCAGGAACCTCAACGGGACCCCTCGTAGAACCTCTTCTCGAACTCGGACCAGTTGTCGATGGCATCGACGTCCAAGTCTACCTTGTCGAAAAATTTGGTGAGGGAGATTTTGCGCTTGGGTATGATCTTCAAAAATCCCTTCTTTTTCAGGAGAAATACCTCGTCGGTATCCACCATCTCCCTCTTCCTCCAATCAGAAGGAATGACAAACCGCCCCTGCCTATCCACTTTCTTAACTTCTATGCCATTTACCATGATTATCACCACATACTGCTGATTTTATCCATGACAATAATTACTGTTATCTCAGGACCAAATGTAGGGAGCAGTGCACACGGCGGGCCCGAGAAAACCTCAATTTTCTTATTCGAACATCATCCTGGCGCTCTCCAGGGCAAACTCCTGGTGCTCCCTCACATTCTCTGTCACCGGCGCCATGTGGCCGGGGTAGAGGGTCTCCACCTCCAGGTCGGCGATGCGCTCCAGGGAGGCCAGCATCTCGGCGTCCGAGCCCCCGAAATCGGTGCGCCCGAAGGCGCCGTCCGGGAAGAGTGTATCCCCGGAGAAGAGGAGCCCCCTCTCATCATCGTAGAGGCAGATGCTCCCGGGTGTGTGGCCCGGGGTGTGGAGGACCCTGAGTTTCATCTCACCAAGCTCGATGACGTCCCCCTCTTTCAAGGTCTGGTCGATGTCTATCCCTGCCAGGGCCCCGGTGAGGAAGGTGGTGCGGTAGAAGGTGCCATCCTCGGCCTCGGTCCTGTCCTTTTCATGGATGAGGGTCCTGCCCCCCAGGAACCGGTTGCCCCCGCAGTGGTCGGTGTGGGCGTGTGTGTTTATGATGATGTCTATATCCCCAGCCACCTCCCTGACCCTCTCGGCCATGGCACGCCCGGCCCCTGTATCGATGACCGCCATCTTCTCGTCCTGGATTACGTAGACGTTGGAATCCATTCCGCGCGAGATTATGGGCACTACCCGGACCATGGGAGAGATAGAATATTACTTATATATAAAAACGCCTCTAATTAGGTTTGCTATGAAGGCCCTCCTCAAGAAACTCTCAGAGGCCCACGGGGTCCCCGGCTCCGAGGAAGACGTGCGCGAGATCATGGAAGCCCAGTTCAAGAAGAGCTGCGACGAGGTCACAACCGACAGCCTGGGCAACCTCATCGCCAGGAAAGGCAAGGGAAAGCCCTCGGTGATGCTTGCCGCCCACATGGACGAAATCGGCCTCATGGTCAAGCACATCGACAAGAACGGTTTCCTGAAGTTCACCACCATCGGCGGGTTCTATGACCCCACACTGTTGAACCAGCGGGTCCTGGTCCACTCCCAGAAAGGCAAATTCCACGGGGTTCGGCTCCAAGCCCCCACACCTGATGAAGACAGAGGAGCGCAAGAAGGCCATGGAGTACAGGGACATGTTCATCGATGTGGGTCTAAAAGACGACAAGGCGGCCAAGAGGGCAGGGATAAGAATCGGGGACTACGTGACCTTCGAGAGGGAGTTCGGCGAGTTGAAGGGGAACCTCGTCACCGGCAAGGCCTTCGACGACCGTCTGGGGTGCCTTGCCCTTATTGAGATCATGAAGAAGGTAAAGGCCAGGGGGACCGTCTATGGCGTCGGCACCGTCCAGGAGGAGGTGGGCCTTAAAGGGGCCAGGACGGCGGCCTTCAGACTCAACCCGGACTACGCCCTGGCCGTCGACGTCACCCTGGCAGGCGACTATCCCGGGATAAAGGAGGAGGACAGCCCCATAAAGCTCGGCAAGGGGCCCACCATCGAGATAGCCGACGCCCAGGGCAGGGGTATCATCACCCATCCCAAGGTCAAGGAGCTGCTCATCTCCACCGCCGAGGAGTACAAGATACCCTACCAGCTGGCCGTTGGCGAAGGCGGCACCACCGACGCCACCGCAATCCACCTCACCAGGGAGGGGATACCGTCGGGGGTGGTCTCCGTACCGGTGAGATACGTCCACAGCCAGGTGGAGGTGGCATCCCTGGAGGACGTGAAGAACACCATAAAACTTGTGACAAAGGCCCTGGAAAAGGGGATATGACCCTCCCCCTTCCCACAGGTCCCCTCCTTTTATAGGTCCCCTTTTCCCCTATATGCCGGCCTTCAGGTTCTCGGTAGGCCGGGCAGTCTCACCTGTGAGTACCTCGTCAAAGTGGAAGAATGCCGTGGCATCCCCCAGCCAGACGCCTTCCTCGAAGAAATCGAACTCCACCCCCAGTAGGCCCAGCTCCATGTCTATCTCGTTCCTGTCAAGGACCCTCCGGATGGAGACCGTGACATCATAGAATCCGAACTGCTCCAGCCACCTCTGGCACATCTTCTCCAGGCCCATGCAAGCATATTCGCCACAATCCTATTATAACCCTTGGTGATACCCACGATAACCCGAGGTTTACACCCAAAGCTTAAATACGGCCCCGCGAAAGAGAGTAACCATGGCCCCCAGAGACTATCTGATTGTCGCCCTCGTTGCGGTCCTGTTCTTCTTTCCCGCGGTGGCGGGCCTTTACACCGACTACCTCTGGTTCGGGGAGGTGGGCTACACCGGTGTCTTCCTTACCGTCCTGAAGACCAAACTTGCCGTGGGCCTGGCCGGGGCGCTCTTCTTCCTGGTGCTGACCTACGCCAACCTGAGACTGGCCCTCATAAACTCCCTGAAGGCCAAAGGGGAACCCACCGCCGGGGCAGGACTGACACCCCTGGCGAAGGCCCTGGTGGTCATCTTCGCCCTGTTCATGGGCCTGGGGATAAGCGTGACCTGGGAGACGGTGCTGAAGTTCCTCAACGCAGGACGGTTCGGCCTGGCGGACCCCATATTCAACAGGGACGTCGGCTTTTATCTGTTCACCCTGCCTTTCTACAACACCGTCCAGTCCGTCCTCCTCTTCGGCCTAATCGTGGTCACGGGTATCACGGCGGGGTTCTACCTCCTCTACGGAGGTGCCATCAAGAGGGTCCAGGAGGAGTACGTGGAGTACTCCCAGGGGACCTTCCACCTCGGGATGCCCAGCCTGAACAAATCCGCCATCGCCCACATATCCGTCCTGGCTGGTCTCGTCTTCCTGGTACTTTCGGCAGGCTACATCCTGGACAGGTTCTCCATCCTGTACTCCGAACGGGGCCAGGTCTACGGAGCCGGCTACACCGACCTCACCGTCTCCCTGCCCCTCTTCTCGGTCCTGGCCACGCTCTCCCTTGTGGTGGCCGTCCTGTTCTTCCTTGCGGCCTGGACCCATAAGTTCTCCTGGCCGGTGGCAGGCATCGCCCTCCTCTTCATCATAAACCTCTTGGGGAACTCCGGCGCGGGTCTGGTACAGCAGTACCAGGTGGCCCCAGACGAGTTCAACCTGGAACAGCCCTATCTTGTGAACAACATCCGCTTCACCCGCATCGCCTACGACCTGGACACGGTCCAGGAAGTGGAGTTCCCTGCAAGGTACGACCTCACCGCCGAGGACATCGAGAGGAACGCCCAGACCATCAACAACATCCGCCTCTGGGACTGGCGCCCCCTCCTGGATACCTACAAGCAGATACAGCTCATCAGGACCTACTACGACTTCGCTGACGTGGACATCGACAGGTACCACATCAACGGCAGCTACAAGCAGGTGATGCTGTCCCCCAGGGAGCTGAACTACCGCCAGGTGCCTGACAAGACCTGGACCAAGGAGCACATGTTCTACACACACGGCTACGGCCTGGCCATGAGCCCTGTCAGGCACGTCTCCAAGGAGGGCCTGCCGGTGCTCTACATCAGGGACATCCCGCCGAAGTCAGAGCTGTTCACTATCAAGCGGCCGGAGATATACTTCGGCGAGCTCACCGACCAGTACATCCTGGTGAAGACCAACAACGAGGAGCTGGACTACCCCAAGGGGGACAAGAACGTCCACACCACCTACAAGGGGGAGGCCGGTATAGATCTGTCCTCGGCCCTGAGGAAGAGCGCCATGGCTGCGAGGTTCAATACCCTGAAGCTCCTGGTCAGCACTTCCATCAAACCCGACTCCAGGATCATATTCCGCCGGGACATAAAGGAGAGGGTCAGCACCATCGCCCCCTTCCTGTACCTGGACTCCGACCCCTACATGGTGGTCTCTGAAGGCAGGCTATACTGGATACTGGACTGCTACACCGTATCTGACAAGTTCCCCTACTCCGAGCCTTCGGGCAGGATAAACTACATCCGCAACTCCGTCAAGGTCACGGTGGACGCCTAC
>JAADFM010000131.1:0-2965 GCA_013152845.1 Methanobacteriota archaeon
CCACCTGGAGGGAGATGCCGTCCAGCGCCCAGAAGTCGCCGAAGCGCTTCCTCAAATCCGTTATCTCCACCATGGCCAAGGGCACTCACCAAAGCCTATTTCAACCGGGTGCAATTATATGTCTTTCGTGGATAAAATCATAGACCTCGGGGCGGTCCAGCTTAAAGTCAGGACGGAAAAGGGGAAGGTCAAGGGATGCAGGATAGTCGAAAAGGGAAAGTCTGTTTCTGTCCTTAATCCCTCACCGATTAAAGACCTCGAACCTGACCTCTCCAGCTTCTCGGACTTCGAGAGGAGGGTCCTCGCCCGCCTCAGGGACGTCCCCCCGGGCAGGGTCACCACCTACGGCCGCCTGGCCGAGGCCGTAGGGAGTCCCGGCGCTGCCAGGGCCGTCGGGAGGGTCATGGCAAAAAACCCGTTCCCCATCGTGGTACCCTGCCACCGGGTGGTGCGCTCGGACGGGTCGGTGGGGGGCTTCTCCTGCGGCCCCTCCCTGAAGAGAAGGCTCCTCGAAGCGGAAGGGGTGGAATTCGACGGGGACAGGGTGAAAAGGGAGTTCCTCGTCTAGCCCTTGTCGCTGGAGTTCAGCTGCCCCTCATCCGCTCCTCCCCCTTGACCTCCCTGATTATCTCCACCACGGCACCCGGTACCAGGTGCTCCCACTCCTCGCCTGAGAGGATGCGCTTCCTGATTTCAGTGCCCGAATACTCCTTCCGGTTGTAAAGCGGCGGGGTCACCACCTCCACCCCTCTCTCCGTAAACAGCCGTTTGACCAGGGGGTTGCCAGAATAGACCCGCTGGAAGGGCGGGGTGAGGCTGCGGACGTGGCTGACCCAGAGGGAGTTGTTGTTGACGTCGTTTATGGGGATGATGTAGGAGGGCTTGCCCGTCCCCTCCTCGAAGAGGCTCTTGGATATCATGGTGAGCCGCTCCCCGGCGGTGAATGGGTTCTCCAGGGAATGGCTCAGCTGGGCCGAGCCGATGCCGATGATGACCTCGTCCACCTCCTTTAATATCTCGTTGATGACATAGACATGCCCCAGGTGGAAGGGCTGGAACCTGCCCACGAGTAGGCCCCTCAGGGTGATATCACCACCTCCTCGCCACCTCTTGCGCGAAGCATTTCACCGGCGTCCCCCTGGTTCACCGCTATCTCCAGGTAGCCCGAGCTGCCCACCAGGCAGATGAGCTCCCCCCGGCGGGAGTGCCCGTAGGTCTCCTGGAACCTTACTTCGTATTCCCGGCCCCCTAACCCGAGGCCCGCCTGCGAACCCGGCATAAGACCTATTATCTCCAGGAGCTCCCTTTTAATGTTTGTGATGACGTTGCCGAAGCGGTCCACGCAGATGACCTCGCCGCGTACGGCCCCCTCCTCTGCCACGGCATCCCCGATGTCCAGCCGCTCTACCTCCCCGGCCTCGGTGCCGAACTCCTCCGGGCTGCGGCCGCAGGCCAGACCCGCCGCCACCGGGGCGAAGACGTCCCTGCCGTGGAAGGTCATGGACCGGGGTTCCATGGTTATGTGATAGGCGCTTTCAACATCCAGGAAATGGAAGACTCCGTTGTCCGGCCCCACGTAGGTGTATCTCCCGTCCCGGACGATGGCCCCCCGGCGCTCCGTGCCCACCCCGGGGTCCACCACCACACAGTGGACGGTGCCCGGGGGGAAATATCCGGCCGAGGTATGCAGGACGTAGGCGGCGTGGCGCACGTCGAACTCCCTGATGTCGTGGGTGATGTCCACCACCCGGACCCGGGGGCAGACGGAGTATATCACTCCCTTCATGGTGCCCACGTACTCGGACCAGCCGAAGTCCGTGGTGAGGGTGACGATCATCCCGTCCCCTCCAGGAAGGCTGTGATGATGGAGCTCTGGGTCACAAGCCCCGAGAGCCTGCCGTCCCTTACGACCGGTATCCTCTGGTATCCGGTGCGCCTCATGTGCCCGGCAATCTCCCTCACCGGGGTCTCCTCCCCCACCGTCAGGACGTCCCTGGTCATCTCCCCCACCTTCATGGCAGAGGCGCGCTCCCCGATGAGGATAACGTCCCGGTGGGTTATCATCCCAACGACCCTCCCCTCCTCCACCACCGGCATGCCCCCTATGCCCAGGCGTATCATCTTGAGTTTGGCCGAGGCCACCACGTCCTCCGGGCCGATGGTCACCACGTCCTTTATCATGACATCCCTTGCAACCCTGTTCTCCATGGTTAAATATCACCGCAATAAATAATAAGGTTTCCACAAGAGGTACAACCATGACCCAGATGAAGGCCGCCATGCGGGGCGAACTCACCGAAGAGATGAAGGAGGTCGCAGCCCGGGAAGGAATCGGGCCCGAGGAGCTGATGAAAAAGATAGCGGCCGGCAGGGCCGTCATCCCGAGGAACGCCAACAGGCCCCATACCCGGCCCCTGGGCATCGGAGAGGGCCTGAGGGTGAAAATCAACGCCAACATAGGCACCTCCGCGGACTGCCCCAACATGGAGGCCGAGCTGGAGAAGGCAAGGGCCGCCGTCGAGGCAGGGGCGGACACCATCATGGACCTGAGCACCGGGGGGGACCTGAAGGCCATCAGGAGGGAGATACTGAAGATGGAGGTCCCGGTGGGCACGGTGCCCATCTACGAGGCCGGGGTCAGGACCGTCAGGGACGGCAGGAAGATAGTGGACATGGAAGAAGACGAGCTCTTCGCCGTCATCGAGGAGCAGGCAAGGGAGGGCGTTGATTTCATGACCCTCCACTGCGGTCTGACCCTGGAGAGCCTGGAGAAGCTCCAGCGGCAGGGGCGGCTCACCGGTATCGTCAGCCGCGGCGGCTCCTTCCTTGCGGCATGGATGCTCCACCACGGGGCCGAGAACCCCCTCTACGACGAGTACGATTACCTCCTGGAGGTGGCGGCCGAGCACGACGTGACCTTAAGCCTCGGCGACGCGCTCCGGCCGGGCTCCACCGCCGACGCCAC
>JAADFM010000131.1:2970-10289 GCA_013152845.1 Methanobacteriota archaeon
CAGGTCCAGGAACTCATCATCCTGGGGGAGCTGGTGGACCGGGCCAGGGAGGAGGGCGTCCAGGCCATGGTGGAGGGGCCGGGCCACATGCCCATGAACGAGATCGAGGCCAACGTCCTGCTCCAGAAGAAGCTGTGCAGGGGCGCGCCATTCTATGTCCTGGGACCCCTGGTGACGGACATCGCCCCGGGCCACGACCACATCTCGGGGGCCATCGGCGGGGCCATCGCGGCCTGCGCCGGGGCGGACTTCCTCTGCTACGTGACCCCCGCGGAGCACCTGGCCCTGCCGGACGTGGAGGACGTCAGGCAGGGGGTCATCGCCTCGCGCATCGCAGCCCATGCGGCGGATATCGCCAGGGGCAGGGATACCGAGAGGGACCGGGAGATGTCAAAGGCCAGGGTGGAGCTGGACTGGGAGAAGCAGTTCGAGCTCTGCCTGGACCCGGAGACCGCCAGGGCATACCGGCAGAAGCGCCACCCCCGGGACCCGAAGGTCTGCACCATGTGCGGCGAGTTCTGCGCCATGAAACTTTTGAAGGATTTGGAAGGGTGACCGTAAGGTACAAAAATGTTTTTAATGGACAAAAGTACGTAATAATGTTATGGGTACCCTAAAGGTGGAAACCGGCGACGAGATACTTGAAAGATTCAGGAAGAAGGCCATGGAAGAGTATGGATACAAGAGGGGGAGTCTGAAGAAGGCGACCGAGAATCTGATGAAGAAATGGCTCTCTGAAGAAAAGATAGAATGGGGGAGGCTCAAAGGGGTCATAACGTCAAAGGACAGCTCTGTCGAGCTCCAGCACAGGGCCTGGAGAAGGGTGGATTGAGTGTACCTCATAGACACCAACATATTCATCGAGCTGCTCCTGGGGCGCAAGAACGCCGATGTATGCGAGAAACTCCTCCATAAGGCCTCCCTCGGCGAGACAAAATGCGTGGTTACCTCCTTCACCGTCCACGCCGTGGAAGGAATCCTCTCGGGGAACCTCGAGGCCATAGAGACCTTTCTGAGAAACCTCTCCGCCTCACTGGGCATAGATGTCTACACCACCACCCTGGAGGAAGAGCTTGAGGTCAGCATATTCGCCGACAAGGTAGGTCTTGATTTCGACGACGGCATTCAGTACTTCGTGGCCAAGAAGGTGGGCGCCGAGGCCATAATCAGCTTCGACAGACACTTCGATTCAACGGACCTGGAGAGGGTGGAGCCAGGTGAGCTGGTGAATTAAGCGGTTTTGCTTAAAAGGCGAGTCCAGGAGGGCTGCAACAACCAGGCTCTCGCAAACTTATATATCCCCTCAGGTCAAGAGCTCTACCCATGGAAAAACTAGATGTAAAGGCATTGGCTGCCGGACTTGGTGTTTCATGGGCGGTCTGCATGCTGTTTGTTGGCTGGGCATCCATGTTCGGCTGGGGAACCGGCGTCGTTGAGATGATGTCATCGATTTACCTCGGTTTCGCACCGAGCGTCTTAGGAGGCATCATCGGAGCGGTGTGGGGATTCATCGATGGTGCAATCGGAGGGGCAATCATCGCCCTTGTGTACAACGCCGTCGCCGGTAGGAGATAAGCGCCCGTCAGCCCTTACCCTTTCAGCGCTTCCCGGTACTCCTGCAGTTTCTCACCCAGGGCCTCATCGGCCAGCGCAAGGACCTCCACCGCCAGGACGGCCGCATTCCTGGCATTGTCGATGCCCACCGTCGCCACCGGCACCCCGGGGGGCATCTGGGCCATTGAGAGAAGGGAGTCCATGCCCCCGAGTTTGACGTCCCTTGGCAGCCCGATGACCGGTTTTGTGGTGTGGGATGCGCAGACCCCGGGCAGGGCCGCACTCAGGCCCGCCACCGCGATAATCACCTTCGCATCGGTGCCCTTCACCAGCTCCTCCACCCGGCCCGGGTCGCGGTGTGCCGAGGCCACCCGGGACTCGTAGCTCACACCGAATTCCTCCAGCGTCTTCTCGACCTTCTCCACCAGCCCGGAATCCGAGCTGCTTCCCGAGATTATCAGTACGTCCATTCAACCACCATACCCTTTCAATCCTTCTTCAATCCTCCTGATGCCCTCCTCGATGGTCTCCATGTCCGTGGCATAGGAGATGCGGATGTGGCCCCGGCCCCCCTCCCCGAAGGCCTCGCCCGGCACCACCGCCACCTTCGCCTCTTCCAGGAGGTGGTTGGCAATCTTGAAGGAGTCCTCCTCGTAGAACGAGACGTTGGGGAAGGCATAGAAGGCCCCCTTCGGCTTCACGCAGGTGAGACCGTCTATCTCGGCCAGCATCCTGTCCACGGCATCCCTGCGCCGCCTGAACTCCCGGACCATATCCCGCACGCAGTCCTGGGGACCCTCCAGGGCCGCAACACCCGCCATCTGGACAAATGATGTCACGTTGGAGATGGAATGGGCCTGGATACGGGTCATGGCCTTGATTATCTCCTCTGGTCCGGCCGCGTACCCGAGCCTCCAGCCCGTCATGGAATAGGCCTTGGAGAGGCCGTTTATGGTGACGGTGCGCTCCTTCATCCCGGGCAGGGCGGCGATGCTGTGGTGGCGGACTCGTAGATGATGTACTCATAGATTTCGTCCGAGATGACCAGGAGGTCGTGCTCCCTTGCCACATCCGCCACCGCGCGCAGCTCGGACTTGGCCATGACCGCCCCGGTGGGGTTGTTGGGCGAATTCAGTATCAGGGCCCGGGTCTTCTCGGTTACTTTTTCCTCCAGGGCCTGGGCCGTGAGGCGGTAGTGGTCCTCCTCCTTCGTTGGCACGAAGACCGGCACCCCGTCGGCCAGCTGGACCATGGGGACATAGGAGACCCACCAGGGGTCAGGGATTAGGACCTCGTCCCCGGGGTTGGTCACGGCCAGGATGGCCTCGTAGAGGGCCTGCTTTGCCCCCGGGGTGGCGATGACCTGGCTCCCGGGGTCGTAGGAGATGCCGTTGTCCCTCTTCAGCTTGGCTGCGATGGCCTCCCTGAGCTCCGGGATGCCCGGGGTGGGTGTGTAGTAGACGAAACCGTCCTCCACCGCCTCGTAGAGGGCGTGCTTGATGTGGTCGGGGGTGTCGAAGTCGGGCTCCCCTGCCCCAAGGCCCACCACGTCCACCCCCTCGGCACGCATGGCCTTGGCCTTGGCGGTGATTTCCAAAGTAGCGGATGGCCTGACCCTGGACGCCCTTTCAGATACCATTGATTCCCCCTTCTTAAAACGAGATATAAAAACTTATGCTTTGAAATTTTTTTCATGAGAAAGGTTATATAGGCCCGCCTTTTTGAATATAGGTAAATGAGAGCGGTTCAGTCCATAATAGGTTTTTATAAAGAGGAACACGGCCAGGGTGGAATCGAGTATATCCTGATAGTCGGGGGGATTATCGTAGCCGCCGTAGTCGTCTTGGGTATATACAACCAGATGGTAAAGAGTACGGGGAGCACAATCAATAAAAGCGCCCAGAACGCCAGTGATACCATAGATAATTCGATACAGAACAACATCAATATCTAACCCTGTTTCTCGGTGAAATCGGTGAAAGGCTGTACTACTTTACCACTTACTTAATCATTCTCCCCCTAATTCATGGCTATTAGTAAGGTTTAAATACCTGTAAAACTATCTAAATTCATTATGGAATCCTACAAGGTCTATGAGAATAAGGGCCAGCTCCGGGTAACTATCCCCAAGGCCCTGGCTGTTGCCATGCAGATAAAAGCAGGGGATCGGATAACTTGGAGGTTTGACCGTGGGAATTTGGTGTTGAGGAAGATATAAGTGACCCCGACGCCGGGGCGGGGATTCGAACCCCGGATGACCTGTGGGGTCTACCAGGTCATCAGCCTGGCCCAATAAGCCACTCTGGCACCCCGGCACAAATTATTTAAGTGGTTACCATTCTTATAATTTACTAGACCTGTGGGGTCTACCCGATATCAGTCGGGTCCGGTGGCAGCCACTCTGCCACCGCTTCTTCTTATATCGCATCCTTACTCTGCACATTCCCAAGAAATTTTTGATTCTTTCGATTCTTTTTAGTCATTGTATGGTAAAACTACCCTTATTTTGGTCAATGTTAAAATGGCATCGACAGGATCGTGGCTTAGAAGCGATTTTATGAGGCCGTATCAACATTGATACTCTCCATTCTCATAACCTACAGAAGACCTGGCTTAATATCCGGGCACCCATCTTCATCCTGATATCCGTTGATAGTTTCTGGGACAAATGGACATTCGTCGATATCGTCGGGTATCCCATCCAAGTCAGTGTCTTTAGTTTCCGTCGATGTGGTCGGGGAGGTGGGTGTTTTTGGTAATTCCTCGCTTACCTCACCTACTTGTTCTCCTACGTCATTTACTGTTTCTTTATGTTCTCCTCCCCCTTGCTCAAGGGCATTTACCCAATCTCCTGCTTTCTCTGCTATCTCTGGGAGTTTGCAATCGGGACCTGAAGATTTGGTTTCACCTTCTGGGTTCAGGATATCTGTTTGTAGCCCACTTGTACACTCTACTATTTGGACGGGGATTTCGGTTCCACCTATTTCAAGGACAGCATAGACGGTAACATCAATCTTAGTGGCCTCATTGTTCTGAAGGTGGCTTACCCACCAGTCATCTAGTTTTTGATTGTAGAGGGAAGTTTCGATATAGACCCTAGTTTCCTGTTTGGGCTCCAAGATTGCAGGGTCGTTTGTTGTCCCCTCGAGCATAGTTATATCATTCATTTTTATGGCGTAGTCAATGCGGGTTACAGGGATGGGTACCAAGTTGGGATTGTAAAAAGCGAGGACAATGTCCAAAGGCACTTCATTGCTTGAAACTCTCCCCCAGCTGGCCTTGGTTTCCCTTATCTCAAGAAGAGTTCTTCCTGATGCTTCGATTTGCCGGGTTTCTTTTGAATTTAGGGAGGCCAATAAATCTGTTTGGATTTGCTGAGTTTGCTCCGGGATTTCTGTTTTGAAGGTAGTACCGAATATGCTGAAAGTCACTTCCGGCAGAATCTTCAAAGTAGTCTCTTCACCTCTTGCGACATGGCTCTGGAACCATTCCGGTATTTTAGTATTGTCCAATTCGGTGGTGAGTTCTATAGTGTTTATTCCTTCCTTCAAGTTTAATCCCTGTTTTGAGCCTTTGGCCATTGCTATGTCATTCATTTCTAAAGTGTAAGTAACACCGAGATTTCCAAAGTTTATCTCCAGGGAATTTGGATTGTTAATAACGATTTTTGTGTGGACCGAGCTCGTTTTTTCAGTCACCTCTCCCCATTCATTTGAGAGTTCCACGAGTTCGGGGGGTTGGAGATGAGATACAACGTTGTATATATAAAATCCCCCTGCACCTAAAGCCACACCTACTATCAATAAAAACACAATCCATTTCTTCATAATCTCGCCCACCAGCTTACATTTCCCCAATGTTTTGTAAATTTATGTCCAACTTATTTGCTAATTCCTCTAATTTTTCTTTATTAATATCCATAAACCACTTTTTGTTTTCTTTAATTACGTAAAATGCCTCTTCGATAGTATGTGCTTTAGTAATTTGTCCATATATCCAATTCAACGATTGCCTACCCTCTAAGTACGCTCTGATCATACCTTCGACTCGCCTTCTACTCCATTCATCAATAGACATGAGTTACCTCCATATTTTCAAGCCCCAGCCACTCCACTCAGCTTTGAAAAACGAGACCTCCTATTTATGATTCTTATTTTTTTCACGTTTCGCTTCATGTTCCTTAATGGTCTTTAAAAATTCTTTATTTTCTTCTTCAATATCTTTTTTTTGTATTCCTTTTAAATAATTTCCTCCATAGTTTTTCAGCCTTTTTCTCTTCCCTTCTCTCCTACTCCCTTCTTCATAGCAATCCCCTCCCTCCACGCTTTTTAATCAGCCAGAGAAATCATCGTAGGATTTATAGCATCTTTTAAAACCCCATTTCTCGCTTAAATCATCGGCTTCTTTCTCTGATTTCTTACCGCCGGACTCTTGCTTCAAAACAAAATGCGCTATTTCATGGGCAACAGTATCCATTTCACTGCCTTTCTTCATTTCCGAGAAGTTCAGCACTATTAAAGGCTGGTTCATAGTTACCACCCTCCCCCCACCTGGAAGTTGTGTGCCATCCTCCTCTCCTACATATTTTTGAAGACAAAGGCGTGAAACCGTTCCGCAAGCCCGCGTAAAGACAAAAATGACTTCTTCTAATACCTTTTCCCTCACTTCTCGGTGAAATAGAAATTCCTGGAATCGTATCCCAGCTCCTGGTACCTGCCGCTTTTCAGTATCTGGTGGCTCTCCTCGATGGGTGCCACCACCCTCTTCTTCGGCCCGATGACCGAACCGCGGAAGATGGTGACGTTCTCGCCCACCACCGGCGTCCTGTCCCCGTACCCCTCGAACTCCACCTCCAGGTCAGAATCTATGACGCTCTCGTCCTCTATCCTGGAATAGGTCCCCACGATACAGCCGTTCAGCCTCACGTTCTTCCCTATATTCACGAAATCCATGACCACCGAGTGTGTGATGGACGAGCCCTCCCCTATGATGCAGTTGTCCCCGACGGCCGAATGGGCTATGCGCACGCCCTCCTCGATGGAGCAGTCGCCCCCTATGAGGGTGTGCTCGCCCACGTCTATCTTCCCGGACTCCAGGGCCTCCCCAATCCTTTCCACGGTGGTGCTGTGAATCCAGATGTCATCCCGGTAATGGAGCTGTCTGGGGAACCTGATGTTCTCCACCTTCCGCTCAAGGATGTCCAGGGTGGAGTCCAGGTACCTGCTCGGGGTGCCGATATCGTTCCAGTACCGGTCGGTGCAGTACCCGTAGAGGGGGTACCCGCTGTCGGTCAGATAGGGCACGTCGTATCCGAAATCCGCCACCCTCTCCCCCATCTCACTGAAGACCTCCCGGATCCCTGGGGAGAGCATGTAGAGCCCGATGTTGGCCATCCTCGAGGGCTCGGTCCCGGGTTCGGGTTTTTCCACGAACCTCTTGATTCTCATCTCCCCGTCCAGGTCGGCAACCCCGTACTGGGAGACGTCCTCCACCTCTTTCAGGCAGATGCTCATGAGGGCCTCCTTCCTGCGGTGGAACTCCACCAGGGCCTCGAGGTCCAGGTCGAATATGTTGTCCCCGCCCACTATCAGGCAGTCGTTTTTTATGTCGTAATACTCCATGCAGGCCCTCACCGCATCGGCGTTGCCCCTGTCCAGGTAGTGGGGCTGGTACCTGAATTTCACGGCGGGCTCCAGCTGGAGGCGGGCAGAGAAGCTCTGGCCCCACTTGAAATACTCCTTCAGCCGGGTGGTGTTCTCCATGCC
>JAADFM010000132.1:0-2857 GCA_013152845.1 Methanobacteriota archaeon
GGCATAGGCGTACACGACGCCGAGTTCCTGGTGGCCTCCGACGGCCTCGACTACTTCCAGGAGCTGCTGGGGACCCTGGAGGCCGGGGCGGCCGTGGAGTGGTTCCGCTTCCTGGTGCGCATGGCCTCCGGCAGGGGGAGAGACTACCAGGATGTCAAGCCCCGATGGCTCTCAAAAATCGCCTCCGCAGGGCTTACGGATTATGCTAAAAAGGGCCTCGTCCTCGAGGCGCTGGAGGAGGGGAGGGAACCGGAAATCAGGGAGCCCACCGCCGACATGGAGGCGGTGGTGGAGAGGGTCATCCGGGAGAACCCCGGCCCCGTGGAGCAGTACCTGGCAGGGGACGCGAGGGTCCTGAACTTCCTGGTCGGCCGGGGCATGGCGCATTCGAAGGGTGCACTCGACCCCAGGGAGATGAGGGCGGCCTTCAAGGAGCGTCTCGGTAAAGGGGAGGGGTGATGGCGCCTGTCGGGCTCCTTCTCCTGGGCGGGGTACTCGCCGCCTACCTCATCTTTGAGGCATACCGGCGCCGGTCCAGGCAGGGACAGGAGGGGGCCGGGGAGCCGGAGGAGGAATGGGACGAGGTCTACAGGGACACCTCCCCGTCGGCCCTCCCCTGGGAGACCGGTGAACCCGCCGAGGGCCTGGTGGAGGTCCTGGAGTCCGGCAGGGTGGAGAAGGGCAGGGCCCTGGACCTGGGCTCGGGCCTGGGGACCCAGAGCCTGTACCTTGCCAGGATGGGGTTCAGGGTATCGGGGATAGACATCTCCCCCACCGCGGTGGAGGTCGCCAACCGGAGGGCGGACCTGGAGGGCCTCGACTGCTACTTCATCCAGGGGGACGTCCTGGAACTGCCCTATCCCGACGGGTCCTTCAGTTTCGTCCTGGACAGGGGCTGTTTCCACCATATCCCGGAGGACGACCGCGAGAGCTACGTCCGGGGGGTGGCGCGGGTCATGAAAAGGGGCGGCATGCTCTACCTGGAATGCTTCAGCCACAGGAACGGCCCCGGCTGGAACCACTTCACGCCCGGGCAGATAGAGGGTTATTTCAGCCCCCACTTCCGAATCCTGAGTATCAGTGACAGGACATTCACCGAACCCAGCACCGGCCACATCCTGCACTTCCTGAGGGTCTTGATGGAGAAGGGGTAGGTCCTTCACTTGTGGGCGAAATAGGCCACCAGGGTATTGACCAACTTTTATATGTCCAAAAGTTGAATAACAATCCATGGGAACCGAAGTCTTGGACCGATTTATCGCAGAGATAAGAGACAGATACCGGGATAGAATCAAAAAGGTGATATTGTTCGGCTCCTATGCCAAGGGCACCCAGACCCCCCAAAGTGACATCGACCTCCTGATAGTGATTGACAGAGAGGATTTCAAGTTGCGGCGGGCCATTGTAGACTTGAGTTTCGACTACTTTATGGAATACAGGGTGGACATCTCCCCAAAGGTTATCTCCATGGATGACTTCGAGGAAAATCTCTCCTATCCGTTCATGAAGGCTGTGGTGGAGGAGGGCCAGGCCCTTGTCTGATAAACTGCTTCAAAAGGCAGAAGAAAAACTCCATGCTGCAAAGGTCCTCTTCGAAAACGAGCTCTATGAGGATGCAGTCAGCAGGGCATATTACTGCATGTATTTTGCAACCAAGGCCGTCTTTTCCATCAAAAACATCGATGTGAAAACCCATCGCGCCCTGCTGGCAAGGTTCGGGCTGGAGTTTGTCAACGAGGGGCTGGTGGACGAATACTATGGTAAGGCCTTAAGAATGGCAAAGGAGATGAGGGAAGAAGCGGACTACGGGGTGATGAGGGAAATCTCGGGGGAAGAGGCCGAGGTCACCATCACCGACGCAGAAGATTTTTTGGAGAGGATTAAATCGTTGATAGAGGAGATGAGGTCTGAGTAGGTTATCCTACTTGTGGGCGAAATAGGCCACCAGGGGCCCCACCGAATCGATCCGGACAAAGCCGAAGCGCTCGAACTGGACGATATCTCCCGCCCCGACCTCCTCCAGGTTGGCCTCTCCCAGCCCTTCCAGGACCCCTTCGGGGGTGACCACCTTCACCGGTATGCCCCCGGGCGCAACCCAGTGGATGAGCTGGGCCTTTCGTCTCCTGGCCTCCTCCAGTTCCAGTGAGTGGAACCTTGCGGTTGCCCTGCCTCCCTCCTTCCTGACAACCTCGATGTTGAAGGCCTCCATGAGCCTGAGGAACCTGCCGGGCTTCATCCTCGCGAAGTCGGCGCCCGATACAAAGACCCTCCCCTCGCCGTCCTCCGGGACCAGCCGCAACGCCCGCCGGCCCATCTCCGGCCTCTCCGGGTGGTAGGGTGCTGTTGTGTCCACCACCGGGCAGTTCTCGATGACAAGTTCCCTCGGCTCTTCCACGAAGAAGTACCTCCTGGCATCCACCTCGATGATGTCCCGGTTGTAGGCATAGAGGTTCTTCCAGGAGAAGGATATATCCGAGGGTTTGGCGCCCACGTCCAGGATGGCCTTCCGGATGGCCAGCGGCTGGATGCCCCGCCTGCGCATGGCCCGCAGGGTCCCCAGCCGGGCGTCGTCCCAGCCCGAGTACTCCCCTGTGGCGATGCCCTCCCTGATTCTGGAGGTCTTCAAGGCCAACCCCTCGATTTTCATGCGCCCGTAGTGGATGAACTCCGGCATCTCCCAGCCGAAATAGCGGTATATGTACTCCTGGCGGCGGGTGTTGGCGATGTGGTCCTTGCCCCTGAGGACGTGGGTCAGGCCCAGGAGGTGGTCGTCCACCGCCACCGAGAAGTTCATCAGGGGGTAGACCCTGGTCCCCTCCAGCCGGGGATGGGGGACATCGGAAATCCTCATAATCGG
>JAADFM010000132.1:2953-11826 GCA_013152845.1 Methanobacteriota archaeon
CTCCGGGGTGCCGGCCCGGCAGGGGCACGCCTCCTTCCTGTTGCGTAGCCTCTGGAACGCCTCCTGGTCGCAGGTGCAGACATAGGCGTGGCCCATCTCGATGAGGCGCCGGGCGTGGTCGCGGTAGATGTCCATGCGCTCTGACTGGAACACCGTCTCATGGACCCTGACCCCCAGCCACTCCAGGTCCTCTTCGACCATGGCATAGGCCGCCGGGTCCACCCTGGAGGGGTCGGTGTCCTCGAAGCGCAGGATGAGTCTGCCGTCGTACTTGCGCACGTACTCGTCGTTGAGGATTGCGGCCCGGGCATGGCCCAGGTGGAGGGGGCCCGAGGGGTTGGGCGCAAAGCGCATGACCACATCGCCCTTGACGGTCAGGGGGCTCAGGAGCTCCTTCTTCCTCTCTTTTTTGGGCGCGAAGTCGTAGCCCCCGAGGGCCTCCTTTATCTCATCGGCCGAGAGGGCGGAGACCTCCTCCACCACCGCCTCGATGGCCTTTATGACCTCCGGCACCCTCTTCTTCAGCCCCGGGTCCTCGGCCAGGACCTTGCCCAGGACGGCCTTGGGGTTGGCCTTCCCGAAATCCAGGGCGTTCTTCAGGGCATGCTTTCGTATCAGGTCTTCTGCGTCTTCCATCTCAACCACCGACGATGGCCAGGAACCTCTCCACGTCCCGTGGGTCCCTCAGGTAGAAGTCCGCCAGGGTCCTTCCCGGCTCGGGCGAGACCAGGACGGTGACGGCCCCCCGCTCCCGGAGGGCCCTGAAGGCATCCTCGTCTGTGGTGTCATCCCCTATATAAATTGGGAGGGAGGAGGGGAACAGCCCTGCCAGGTACAGGGCGATATCGCCCTTGTCCGGGACCCCGGCGGGCCTGACCTCCAGGACCTTCTTGCCCCGGGTCACCCGGAGGGACTCGCCCAGGGGCGAGATGAGGTCTGCGAAGAGTTTCATCAGCCTCTCGATGATTTTTGTCCCGGCCAGGCGGTAGTGGATGCTCAGGGTGAGGTCCTTGTCCTCCACGGTCACCCCCTGGAGATGGGAGATGTCCTCCAGCTCCTCCCTGGAGAGCCGGTCCATTACCCTCCTGGCCTTGGCCGGGTCCCATTCCATCTGGGGAACGCCCTCGACCTCCATGCCGTGATTGCCCACGTAGATGATGCCCGGGATGCCCACCCTGGCCTTGATGTCATCCAGGGTCCGGCCCGAGATTACCACCAGCCTCGCCCCCTTCTCCTTCAGCCCCTCCAGGAGCCTGCGCACATCTTCGGGCATGGCCGCATCTTTGGGCCTCTCCACGATGGGGGCCAGCGTACCGTCGAAGTCCAGCATCAGCAGGAGCTCGGGGGCCTTCTTTATCTTCTCCATTATCTCCGCTTTCTCCAGCAGGTGCTCCATACCCGAGCTGTATGTCGGCAAATTATAAATAACTTCTACAGGTAGATAAGCACCCATGGATACCGTGGAGGAAGGCAGCGAGTTCGTCTTCCAGAACTGCTTCTACCTGGTGGAGCTCACCGGGAGGAAGGCAGGGAACCTGAAGGAGTTCTTCCAGCAGATACAGGAGGTGGACGGGGCCTCCATCTTCTACCACTTCTATCACTCCATGCTAGAGTTCGGCCTGGTCCAGCCCGATTATTACAACGACTTCTCCTACTGGCTGGAGCAGACCCTCCACGAGGGGGAGCTGGCGGAAAAGATTGCCGACCCCTTCGTCTGGGAGTACAACGATATCGAGGACGTCCGGGCCTACCTCATCTCCCTGATTGACGACCACCTGAGCAGGCACAGGGGCGAGTTCACCCCCCCGAAGCCGGAAATCCACGAGTTCCACTTCAGGAAGGCGGTGGCGGTGGTCCTGCCCACGAAGTACCGGGCCAGGACCCTGGAGGAGTTCCTGGACTGCCTCAGGAAGGTGGGGGTGGACATCATCTTCTACCACTTCATCGAGTCCCGGCTGCGCCTGGGCCAGGAGAGGGGGCGGTACCGGGACGACTTCTCCCTCTGGATTGCAGACAGCGTGGGGAACAAGAAACTGGCCAACAGGATAGCCAGTCTCGACCCAATGGGCTTCACCCCGGAGGGGCTGAAGGCGAAGCTTGTGGAGCTGGTGGAGAAGGCCCTGGAGGAGGGGGACTGATGGCAAGTATCAGGGACTATGCCGCCATCGTGGGGGAGGACACCATCGACGAGCTCTTCGCGTTGGCCGAGCGGCTGGAGCGCCGGTCCATGCTCCACGTCAACTCCACTGCCGTTGGCGGGGGGGTGGCGGAGATACTCTCCAGGTTCATGCCCCTCCTCAAGGAACTCGGCCTGGACGTGCGCTGGGATGTCATAAGGGGCGGGAGGGACTTCTTCACCATCACCAAGAACTTCCACAACGCCCTGCAGGGCAACCCCTTCGATTTTTCCCCGGAGATGCTGGAGACCTACATCAGGTACAACAGGATGAACGCCCGGGTGGACTTCGACAAGGACGTGATTATCATACACGACCCCCAGCCTGCAGCCCTCATCGAGGAGAGGGAGGACGACCGCCCCTGGGTGTGGCGCTGCCACATCGACATCTCCTCCCCGGACATAAAGCTCTGGGAGTTCCTGAAGCAGTACGTGAGCCAGTACGATGCCGCCATCTTCTCAAAACCCGCCTTCGCCAGGCCAGACCTGGACGTGAAGCAGTACATGATAGCACCTTCCATCGACCCGCTCTCGGAGAAGAACCGGGACATGTCGGAGGACGAGGTCAGGGAGGTCCTGGAGAGGTTCGGCATCTCCACCGATGTGCCCATCGTCTGCCAGGTGGGAAGGTTCGACCGCTTCAAGGACCCCATCGGAGTCATCAAGGCATACAAGCGCGCCAGGGAGCGGGTGACATGCCAGCTGGTCCTGTGGGGCAGCATGGCCACCGACGACCCGGAGGGCATGGAGGTCTACAGGGAGGTCCAGAAGGTAGCCGAAGGTGAGGAGGGCATCACCCTTCTGACCGAGATCAGCGATATCGGGATAAACGCCATCCAGCGCGCCTCGGCGGTGGTGCTCCAGAAATCCCTGAAGGAGGGATTCGCCCTGACGGTCTCGGAGGCCCTGTGGAAGGGCACCCCGGTCATCGGGGGGGCGGTGGGGGGAATACCCCTGCAGGTAAAAAACGGCATCAACGGCTATCTGGTGCATTCGGTGGAGGGGTGCGCCAACGCCATCGTGAAGCTGTTGCGCAACCCCGACCTGGCAAGGAGGCTGGGGGAGAACGGCAGGGAGCATGTGAGGCGCAACTTCCTCCTGACCCGCCACATGAGGGAGTACCTACTGCTGATGCACGCCCTGGAGCACCCGGGGGAGAACTTCATACAGCTCTAGCAGGGATAGGTTTATTTCGAATGAGAAAGAATAGGTAGAGATAGCGGGGGAAAGCAGTCCGCAAAACATGAGGGAAATATGCCTATTCGCTGGACAAGACGTGAACCATCGGGTCATAGATACGCCCTGACCGGAAAACACATGATCCTGGTGAGACAGGAAAACGGGAATTTCAAAGGGAGGTGGCAGGGGGTTTGGAACCCTCCCCTTAAGGTTCTGGATTGGATAAGATTCGCAATAAAGGTGAACGGGGAGATATATTGGCTCCATGAGCATCCCAAGACATTTGAGTATTGTATGAATCGGGCCTTTCACACATACAGATTTGGGAATCTAAGGGTCAGGGAGCGGGTGTTTGTCCTTGAGCGTCTTGAGGCGGTTTGCAGCTCTTTCTATATCCTTAATAAAGAGGAAGAGGATATAAAAATCTATATCCTCCCCAAGTTCAACCTGAGACTGGAAGATAATCGAAACCCTGACAAGGTATATGAAAAGCCAAGGCGCAATCAGATAACCATCTACGACCCCCACAGATATACACTCATATGCAGAAATGCCCAGGATGTAAGCTGGATTGGCATCCTGGGTATAAACAAAGAACCGACAAACTATTACCTTGGCAACTTCTCTGAGGACATGCTCAGGGAGGGATGGAAAGGTAACGGGACGAGCAGGTCAAGTTATGGTTTAAGCTGTCTGGAATATGCTACCGGGCAGAGGAAGATTGATTTGAATGTCTTCTTATCCTCGTCCTTTGAGTCAGAAGAAAATGCCGTTGTAACCTACACCGAGGCAAGCAGGGGCTTAAAAAGAAGATATTCTGAGAAGAGGAGGGTATACAGGGATGCAGTAAGGAGGGCATCAAACATTGTCACACCAAGTGATGATTTTGATAATGTATTCTATTCAGCCAAGGCTAATATAGAGATGCTTTCCCACTCCCAGAAAGGGATGGGATTTGGCCTGGCCGGCCTCCCCTCGTATGCCATGTACTATGGCAGGGACCTGTGCTGGACCATATTGGGTATTAATCCCATAGGATATTTCCAATATGTACGGGACTCTCTTCTGCTATTGGCCAAATATCAGGGAGAGAGTGGAAAGAACAAGGGGAGGATACCTCACGAGATCAGACCCAATGGAGAGCTAACCTACCCGAGCGTGGATTCGACCCTGCTATTCATTATAGCTGTCCATGACTACTACAAATGGACCGGGGATAAGGTATTCCTGCAGCTCATCGATATAAACGTGAAAAATGCCCTGCGCTGGTGCTTTTCCAGAGCAGAAAAAGGTGAATTCATGCCTCACGGCGCGGAAGAGTTCCTGAAGGGTACAACCTGGATGGACTCCTATTACAGGGGGAGATATGGTGTGGATGTCCAGGCTTTATGGCTCAAAGCCCTAGAGTGCGCTGAGGAACTGGAGAGAGAGAGGAGGGATTACAAAACTGCTAGGAAGTGTGCTTCCTATTCTGAAGGATTGAGGGAGCGCATTATTCGTGAATTCTGGAATCCTGACAGGGGTTTCTTTTACGATAGGATAAGACCCAGCGGTAAGCCGGACCCTGTATTGACAATCAATCCCTCTTTGCTTTTGATGTTCAAATATTTGGATGAAGATAGGGCAAAACAGGTTTTAGACATCTATGAATCAGAGATATTTACGGCAGATTTTGGTGTAAGGACCAGAGCAAAGGGGGAAAAGAACTATGACCCGAACTCCTATCATAAGGGCAGCATCTGGCCCTTGGGCACTGCCTGGGTGGCCAGTGCCGAGTTTATGTACAACAGAAAGGCCCAGGGTTGGGAATATACAAAAAAACTCGCCTCTCTGGCAGACGAATACAGCCTCGGAGCAATAACAGAGGTGCTACCCGGGGAGCGGGTGGAGCGAATATTGAAGGGATGTTTTATCCAGGCTTGGTCCAGTTCCATGCTTCTCTACCTGACCATCAGGCATCTGTTTGGAATAGACCCGGCGGCTCACAAGAATCGAGTAACCATAGATCCGTTTCTGCCCGGAGACTGGAATCAGATGGAAATAAAGAATCTTCAGATAGGGGAATCCAGATTAGATATCACCTGTAATCGGGTGGGGGAAGGAGTGAGGACAGAAATCTCAAATAAGGGGGAACCGATAACCGTTGAGATTCAGGGAGAGGAAATAGGACTGGGGAGGAATCAGGAGGTAGTGATATGAACATTGCCATGTTGCACTGGGGTTTCCCTCCCATCATCGGGGGGGTGGAGACCCATCTGACCATACTCTGCCCGCGCCTTGTGGAAAAGGGCCATGAGGTCTCTCTGCTTACCTGCTCTGCTCGGCGGAAGGCCATGACACAGAGTACCTCTACAAGGGAGTAAAAATAAAGAGGACGCCCTTGATGGACCTGAATTGGCTCTATAAAAGGGGCCTGAAGGGCTTGGAGAGGGAGATTGGGGAGGTATTCTCCAGTTTCATTGACGGGGCTGAACCGGATGTCATCCATGCCCACAACATGAATTATTTCAGCGAGCACCATGCGAAGGCCCTGGAGAGAATAGCCGGCAAGAAGGACATCCCCCTGGTCCTTACCGCCCACAATGCATGGGACGATGACACTTTTTTAGAACTGACCTTGGATATAAAATGGGACCGGATTATCGCTGTGAGCGAATTCATAAGGAGGGAATTAACAGGCATCGGCGTCCCGGAGGATAAGGTGGTGACCGTCCACCACGGAATAGACCTGCAGAGATTCAAAGAAGGCCAGGTGGACCTCCTTGATAGATATCCTCAACTAAAGGATAAAAGGATAATCTTCCATCCCGCGAGGATGGGCCTGGCCAAGGGCTGTGATGTGGCGGTAAAGGCCTTGAGGATCATCAAAGAGGAATTTCCGGACGTTATGCTGGTTTTTACCGGTACAAAGAACATCATCGACTGGGGGGCAACCCAGCAGAAAGACATCGCCTACATCCTCCACCTCATCAGGAGACTGGGAGTTGAGGACAATGTCTTTGCCAATGTATTTTCCTTTGAGGAGATTGTCGGCCTCTACAAGGCATCGGAATTCTCCATATACCCCTCTTCCTAGCCCTTTGGCCTGACCATGCTCGAATCTTTAGCCTGCGGCAGGCCCATGATAGTTACCGACTCGGGCGGGATGCCAGAAGTGATCAAAGACGGGGTAAACGGTTTTGTTATAGGTAAAAAGAACTATCAGGAGCTGGCTCAACGATGTTCCCAGCTGCTGAAGGACGGGGAACTGAGGAAGGAGTTGGGTGAGAGGGGAAGGAAGATTGTTGAAGAGGGATTTACTGACGAAAGGATGGTAAAAGACACCCTGCGGGTTTACGAAGAAACGATAAGTGGATACACCGCCAGAAAGGAAGAACGAAAACACCATCCAGTCTTGGCATAGGGCTAGGATATCCTTCAGCTCTAGAACCTGCCGGCGGTCTCCTAGAAATTTATAATGTTAACATTTGTTATAACAAATATGACAACTATAGCGGTTACAGAAAAAGTGAAAAAAGAGCTGATAAAGCTGGTCTCCGAGCTCCAGATAATGCTGGGGAGGAGGGTGGACTTCAACGAGGCCATCGCCTATCTGCTGTCCCAGAGGAGGACCAAGGACCCCCTGTTGTTGAAGGAGGCATGCCGGCCCATGCCCGGAGGCAGGGATGCGGTCAGGGAGCTCCTGCAGGAGAGGAAGAGGGATGAGGCTCGCAGGCAGCCTGGTCTTTGACGCCGGTGCCCTCATAGAGCTGGTCTTTTCCACGCCAGCCGGTTCCAGGCTCATGGAGCAGATGATTGAAGGGGAGATTGAGGTGCATGCCACCGAGGTGGCCGTGGTGGAGCTGGGATACATCCTGTGCAGGAGGGTGGGAAGGGAGGAGGCAAAGAAGAGAATCGACAAGCTCCTCGCCTCCGGATATGTTGCCGTGGAGGACACCTCGCCCCTCATGGATGCGGCCTCCGCGTACAAGTGCGAGAGGGCCATCTCCCTGCCGGACTGCTTCTCCCTGGCCCTGGCCGGAAGGCTTTCTGTCCCGGTTTTGTTCGCCACAAGGGAAAAAGAACTGGTCAAAGAGATGGAAAGACGGCCCTTTGATGTGGAGATTCTCTTTCTCAGGGATGCCGTCCGCTCCTAGAACCTGCCGGCGGTCTCTTCCAGGACCTGCCACTCGTTCTTCATCCCCTCCTCCAGCAGGCACTGCTTTGCGCTGTCGTGGCCGCGCTCCCCCATGTGGACGGCATCCTCGCCCCCCTCATAGACCGCGAGGAGCTTCTCTGCCAGGCCCTTGTGGTCCCTGGGCTGGTGGGTGAACCCGTTCTCCCCGTCCATGATGAGTTCCGAGGACCCCGCCCCGGTGCTGACCACCACCGGCTTCCTGTAGACCCATGCCTCGATGGTCGTGAGGTTGAATCCCTCCACCAGGGAGGGGACCGCCACCACATCCGAGCGGGCATATGCCCGCTTGATGCACTCGTGGTTGAGGAAACCGGTGAAGATGACCCTCCTTTTCACCTTCAGCCTTCTGACCAGCTCCTGGAGGTGGGCAAGCCAGGCATGGCTCTTGGAGGTGGCCAGCCCGCCCTTTTTCGAGCCAGAGAAACTGCCGTTGCCCACCAGGACCAGTTTGATGTCCGGAATCTTCCTCTTGAGCCTGGCCACCGCCCGGATGGCTGTGTCCTGGCCCTTCATGGAATCCATCCTGGCCACCATGAGGACCACGAAATCGTCCTCGCCTATCCCCTGGTTCAGGCTGAACTCCTCCACCTCCACCGGGTGTGGCATGGTCCATATCTCATCGTTTATGTAGGGGTACATCTGGTAGGCGTGGCCCTTGTACCCTGCCTTTATCAGCCCCCAGGTCGCGCTTGCAGCTGACCACGATGGAATCAAAGCCTTCCATGCCCCGGATGATGAAGTTGCGCAGGTGCTTTTCCACCCCGTCGAGGTTGAAAGGGATGTGCCACCGGAAGACCGTGGGGGCGGCAAGGCCTATCATGGCCCCGGTCTGCAGTTGCTGGAAGTCGTGGACGTAGTATATGTCCACCTCGTCCAGGATTTCGAACATCTTGTGGACGCACAGCCAGTTGTAGTTGGCATAGGCCACGAAATCCCCCACGTCCATGGGGGTGGTCTCCAGCCCGTGGGTCTCCTGCCACAGCCTCTACCGGGCATAGGCCGCCAGCTTCTCGGCAGGCAGGGAGACGTTGTGGAGGGTGATGCCGTCCACGTAGGTGCGCTCCGGCCCCCCCGGGCTCAGGGATATCCAGTGTGGGCTGGCGATGAGGCCTTCCCTGATGAGCCTCCTGAGTAGGGGGAAGAGCATGGCCGTGACACCCCCGGGGGTGTAGTGGTAGTCCACGTCCTCCTGGAGGGTGTCCAGGGGCAGGGGGTCCGGGAGGTGGCCGTACTTCTCGATGAGCTCTGCGTAACTCACCTTGAACCTGACCAGGGGAGTCTGGTTGTTGATGCACACCCTGAGCCTGCCCATCTTTCACTCCCTAAAGTTCCCCGTTTAAA
>JAADFM010000133.1 GCA_013152845.1 Methanobacteriota archaeon
TTGCCACCACGTTGAACATGTGGCCGAAGAAGCGCAGCTTCTGCCCCTTGTCCCAGTAGAACCCGCCGCCGATGATGAGGTCGTCGGGTCCGATCTCCTCCTTGTCCAGGGAGGCCTTGACCCAGGGGATGACCGTCATATCGGTCTCGGGGTCGAAGCCTATAAGGAGGACCTTCCATCCTACACAGCAGGCCTTGGAGGCGGTCTCGATGAAGAGCTGGGGCGTGGCCTGTTTGACCCCGTCCACCTCCCTGACCAGCTCCAGGACCTTCTTGTCCATGTAGAAGGTGCTTGGCTGCCCGCCCAGGAGGGTCGCCTGTGCGGAGGTCTCCGCCCCTTCGGGGACCACTATGATGTCGGCGCCGAGCCTGGATGCGCCGAGTTCGATTGAGTTCTCAACACTTTTCATGAGGAGGGTCCCGGAAAAAAGGGTGGCGGCAGCCATGGCCACGCTGATGGTGAGTGCAAGGCTCCGGAAGGGTTTTCGATGGATGTTCTGCCTGATGATGTAGAAGAGATTCAATCCGGCCATTATATCATCTTCGGGGCTTGGACGTAAAACAAATTTTCGTCACGTCAGTAAAAAAGGTTAGAAAATAATATCCTGATCCTACAACGAACATCTCAGTTATTCCATACCTTCCATCTCACCGGATTCCATGACGGGCGCCTTAACGGTAACCCGGCCGCTCTTTTTGAAGTTGAGGACCAGGGTCATTTCCGAACCGGGCTCCTTTATGTCAAAGGCCATGAGGTGCATGCCGCCCATCTTGAGCACTGTGGTCTTCCCTGCCGGCACCTGGATCCTCTCCACCTTCTGCATCTTTCCGTCCACGACGTCGTGAAACTCAACCTTTTTGTCGGGAAATTCCTGTACGGATGCCGAAAGGAGGACATCGTCCCCATCCCCGGTGTTCTCTATGGTCATGAAGAAGGAGACGGCGTCCACCACCATGGGTGAAGGGACCGCCTTGGCGTCCTGGACCCTTATGTTTGACTCTCCCCTCTCTCCCGTGCAGCCGGATATTAACAAAACCAATATCACAAGGGCAGTAAATCTTCGCATGGCAGCATGATGTATTGAAAGGCACAATTATAAAACATTTTCCTATCAAAAATTACAAATATCTCCAGCGAACAATCCTAGGTCATGACATCCCGACGGGCTCTTTTACTGGTACTTCTTTCCGCGGCCTGCCTTGGCCCCGGCCAGCTCCAGGAGGACCTGACGAGCGTCTCCCCCCTGCCTGGAGCATGTTCATGCACGATTTGGAGCACACCGGCACTACGGCGGATAGGGTCCAACTCCCGCTGAGGCAGGAGTGGGTCTTCCCCACCGGCGAGATAGGCTACTCCTCCCCGGCAGTGTCGGAAGGCAGGGTCTTTGTAGGCTCCCGGGAGGGGTCGTTCTATGCTGTTGACGCCTCCACCGGGGAGTTCCTCTGGGAGTTCCAGACAGAGGGGCCGGTTGAGGGTTCCCCGGCAGTTGCCGGCGGGACGGTGTTTGTTGGTTCCTATGACGGCTGCCTCTATGCCCTTGACGCCGCCACCGGTAAGGAGAGGTGGAGATACGAAACCGGAGCCGAGGTCTTCACCTCCCCCGCGGTCTCCGGCGGTGCGGTCTACTTCGGCTCCTTTACCGGGGAGTTCATGGCCCTCAACGCCCTCAACGGGAAGAGGATATGGAAGCAGGAGGCCAGGTCCACTCCTCCCCGGTGGTCTCGGGGGGCAGGGTCTTCACCTCCGCCTACGAGGTGGGCACGTTCTATGCCCTGGATGCAGAGACCGGGGACATCCTCTGGAGCTATGACACCAAGGCACCCATCCATGCCTCACCCGCGGTGGAGGGCGGGCGGGTCTTCATAGGCTCAAAGGACAGCTTCTTCTACTGCCTGGATTCCGCAACCGGCAGCCTCCTGTGGAGGTTTGAGACAGGGGGACCGGTGGACACCTCGGTGGCTGTGAGAGAGGGCGTGGTGTACTTCGCCTCCCAGGACGGGAAGGTCTATGCCCTGGACAGCGAAACCGGCCGGGAGCTCTGGAGCCGGGAAATCGGCTGGGAGTTCTGGTCTTCGCCGGTCATCACCGCAGACGGCATCCTATTCATAGGGTGCAACGACGACAACCTCTATGCCCTGGATGCAGGGACCGGGGAGGTCCTGGGCAGCTACCCCACCCGGGGCGAGATATACTCCATACCTGCCGTGGCCGGCGGGATGGTCTTCGTGGGCTCTTCCGACGGCAACCTCTACGCCTTCTCAGGAGAGGGCCAGGGCTAGGTAGTAGAGCCCGATGGACCCCGTGCAGATGGCGGTGAAGACCAGGAAGCCGCCCAGGGAGATGAGACTTGCCCTTGCCTGGAACCTCGCCGTCGCCTCACGGATGGTCGGGTGCTTCTTGAAGGGCTCCACCACCCCGACCAGCATCCCGAAGATGCCACCGAGGAAGAGGGCGGTGTAGAGGGGGTAGCCGATGTAGTAGGGTCCTGCCAGGACCTCGAAGGGGCAGCGGTGCTCGGTGGGCAGCCCGTAGAGGAGGACGTTCATGTAGGGGCCCAGGAAGACCATGAGGGCAACCAGGGATATACCGAAGGTGGCGATGGAGAGCGCTGCCACCGGGTAGGCGAGCCCTGCCCCACGCCGGTACAGGATGTGGAGGAGCGCAGTCGCCCCCACGCCGGCATAGAAGAGGACCACCACCGGGGGCTTGGGGATGTTCAGCAGGATGAAGCCGTAGGGGTTGGTGGGCCGCTGGAGCACCGAGCCGCAGCAGGAGGTGATTACGTTGGGTTTTATGGCCAGGAAGTACTTGAGCTCGAAGAAGACCTCGGTGGCCAGGATGGGGAGTATCAGGAGCAGGAGGAGGTACTTGAACCGCACCAGGGGGTAGTCCTCGGCCTGGGAGTCCAGGTAGTTGACGGCCAGCCATGTGGAGTAGAAGAAGACGCTTAGTATCTTGACCCCCAGGGTCCTGAACCCGTAGGGGTTGGCGTTGAGGGAGCCGAAGGCGCACATGGCCCCCTGGATGGCGGTGTGGAGGGCCTCGGCGGTCATGACAAAGACCAGGAGGGAGAGGACCTCGAAGCCCAGGACGTACTGCATGATGGTGGAGACCAGGTAGGTGCGCCGCTCGAGTTCCAGCTGCTCCTGGGAGGGGCTTTCGATGTCCCACCGCCGGAGGATTCTCACCCCCACCGCCGCACCGTAGAGGCTCAGGACCAGGACCACGGCCAGGCCGAATATCTGGGCGATTATCCAGGGATTGAATATCATTTCTGAATCATCCCGTCTCTCATCTCGAAGACCCGGTCCACGTACTCCTGCTCCTCCACCAGGGGGTCGTGGGTGGCGAAGACGATGGTCCGGCCCTCATCCTTGAACCCGCCCATTATGCGCAGGAACTCCCGGGAGAGTGCGGTGTCCAGGTGGGCGGTGGGCTCGTCGGCGATGATTATCCCGGGGTCGTTTATCAACGCCCGGGCGATGGCCACACGCTGCTGCTCCCCGCCGGAGAGCTCCCTGACCCGGTAGTCCACCCTCTTTTCAAGGCCCAGCCTCTCCAGGAGTTCCCGGCCCCGCCCGCGCATCTCATCCCAGGCGACCCCCAGGGGGTAGAGGGGGAGGACCACGTTCTCCAGGGCGGTGAGGTCCCCGACCAGGTTGAGCTGCTGGAAGATGAAACCGATGTGCTCCCTGCGGTGGAGGGTGAGGAACTTCTCGGGGAGTTTTGAGACCTCCTTTCCTGCGATGAAGACCCTGCCTTCGGTGGGCCTGGAGGTGCACCCGATGATGCTCAAAAGGGAGGTCTTCCCCGAGCCGCTGGGGCCCATGAGGACCGCGCACTCCCCCTCCCCCACCTCCAGGGAGACCCCTCTGAGGGCGGCCATCTCGTTTGCCTGCCCCCGGTTGAAGACCTTCCAGACCCCGTCGAGCTCGATGTACGCCATTCTCATATCCCCCTCAAGGCCACGTCCGGGTCGGTGACGGCGGTCTTCCATGACGGTATGATGATGGCCGCCATGAAGGGGACCACCGATATGAAGAATATCAGGAGTATCTGGTTGAGGTCGATGTAGGGTATCAGGGCGAAGTCTGGGTAGAGGACCGACCACCCGATGAGGATGGGTTTGAGTACCGTGGCCCCCAGGTAGAAGACGTGGAGGTAGGCCAGGATTATCCCGATGACAAATGAGTTGATGGATATCACCAGCCCCTCGAAGGCCTTAAGCAGCAGGACGTCACCGGTGGTCCATCCCGTGGCCTTGAGGATGCCCACCTCCCTGCGCTCCTCCGCGGTTATGCCGCTCATGCGGTCAAAGGAGAGGATGGCAAAGGCCAGAATCATGCCCACCATGGCGGCCAGGAACATGCCGCTGCGCCAGGAGAAGACCGAGTTGTAGGTCCGCTCGATGGCGTCCCTGGG
>JAADFM010000134.1 GCA_013152845.1 Methanobacteriota archaeon
AGGTCGCCCCGCCCCATACCTCCAGGCTGTAGAAGCCCACCTGGTCCATGGCCTCCACGATGGGCTCCATGTGGCGCATGCGCATCCTGGTGGCCAGCAGGGACTGGTGGGCGTCTCTCAGTGTTAAATCCGTTATCTTGACCTTTGCCATGTTATCTCCTTTGAATAGAAAGGCATGTGGGGTTATATAATTTGCGATTGACAGGGCTTGCAGCCCACAATTTTTATATGGAGGAATGCAATATCTCATAGGTGCTTGAATGTTAGAAGGCCTGAAGAAGAGTTTGAGAAAAATCACCCGAATCTTCAAGAAAAAGAAGAAGATTCAGCTCGGTTTTTACGGTCCCGTCAATGCCGGCAAGACCACCCTGGCCAACAGGATATCCTTGGACTGGCTGGGCGAGGAGGTCGGGGCGGTCTCCGAGATTCCCCACGAGACCCGGAGCATCCAGAAGGGGAGCATCCAGAAGGTGGAGGACGTGAACATAGAGACCGAGAAGGGTTCCATGCACATGAACATCATCGACCTGCCCGGCATCGCCACCCAGGTTGATTTCAAGGGCCTCCAGGAGTACGGGCTCGAGGAGGAGGAGGCCAAGGAGCGGGCCAAGGAGGCCACCAAGGGGGTCATCGAGGCCATAAAATACCTGGACAACGTGGACGCCGTCCTGGTGGTCATGGACGCCTGCGAGGACCCCTATACCCAGATCAACATCACCATCATCGGGAACCTGGAGGCCAGGGACATCCCCCTCATCGTGGTCGCCAACAAGATAGACAAGGAAGAGGCAGACCCCAAAGCGATAGAGAACGCCTTCCCCCAGCACGTGGTTGTCCCCATCTCGGCGGCCACAGGGGAGAACCTCGATAAGCTCTACGAGGCTATCCAGGAGCACCTTTACTAGGAGTGGTCAAAAATGGATATACGACTCGATTTCATCTCGGCCGAGGTCCTCAGGAACAGGTCCACACCAGAGAAGATATCCTTCATCCTGGAGAGGATCAAGGAGAACGTGATAGTGGTCCTGGAAGAGGGGCTCACACCCCAGGAGGAGACGGGCCTCATCGAGGCCACCATGAAGGACACCAAGGATTTCCACGGCATCGAGTTCTACAGGATGGACCACACCGTAACCGGCCTCAGGGAGAGGATAGCCAGTCTCATCGCCGGTAAAAAATCTGGTCTGACCATCGTCGGGCCCACCCGCATCGTGGAGGCCATAAAGAGGGAGCCCGACTACATCTCCATGTTCGCAAAGGTGGAGGCCTCGAAGAAGAAGACCAGGGCGAAGAAGACAAAGAAGAAGCCAAAGAAGAAGGCATCTAAAGAGGGTAAAAAGGAATGAGGGTGTAGGAATTGCCCCACAGATGCACCAAATGCGGCCGGGTATACCCCAAGGGCGCCAGGGAGCTCCTGGAGGGTTGCGAATGCGGCAACCGGCTCTTCATGTTCTTCAGGAAGATTACAGACGAAGAGGCCGAGGCCCTCAAAGGAAAGGATACCAGGGAGATAATCGACCAGAAACTGGTTGAGAAACTCCAGAGGAAGCCCCGCACCGACGACGAGATATGGAACATAAAGGCCGAGGACGGGGTCTATGAGATAGACGTCGCATCATTGATGATGAAGGAGCCCATCATAGTGGCCGGGGACGAGGGGAGGTACATCCTGAGCCTGTCGTCGGCCTTCAAGAAGGGGGGAAAGCAGGTCAAATACACCAAGAGAAGGAAGAAGTGAGATGAAGATCGTTCTGGACGGCTGGAGGCTGGGGCTGCGTTTTTCTGCATGCCACCTGATAGTCGAGCACGAGAAATGCGGCAGGCTCCACGGCCACACCTATACCCTCAACGTCCTGATTGAAGGCGACCGGGACGAAAAATACGGGTTCGTCGTGGACTTCATCGAGGTCAAGGCCCTCATCCGCTCCCTCATGGAGGAGGTGGACCACAGGGTGCTGATGCCCGGGCTGAACGAGAACGTCAGAATCGAGGAGCGGGACGGGGAGGTCGAGGTCATGGTCCTGGACAAAAGGTACGTCTTCCCCTCTTCCGACGTGGTGTTCCTGCCCATCCGTAGTCTCAGCGCCGAGGACCTGGCCGGCTACTTCCTCCAGCGGATAAGGGAAGGCCTCTCCCGCTACAAGAACATACACGCCATTGAGGTGGGGGTGGACGAGGGGGCAGGCCAGGGCGTCCGGGTCAGGGCAGAGGTCTGACCATGGCAGGTGACGGGGCGAATCTTGCAGAAGTCTTTTCGTCCTTCCAGGGCGAGGGGTTCTTTGCGGGACGGCGGCAGATATTCATAAGGTTTGCGGGCTGCAACCTCAACTGCAACTACTGCGACACACCTGACTCCAGGATGGCCCGGGAGACCTGCAGGCTGGAGAAGGTCCCTGCATCCGGGGTCTTCGAGGAGATACGGAACCCGGTCTCCCACGAGGTCCTGGGGAGGATTATCGATAAGCTCTCCACCCCCGACCTCCACAGCATATCCCTCACCGGCGGCGAGCCCCTCCTCCAGGCCGATTTCATAAAGGACATGGCGGCCGATGTCCCCCTCTATCTCGAGACCAACGGGACCCTTCCCGAGGGGGCAAGGAAGCTGGCGGGACGGCTAAAGTTCGCCGCCGTGGACATAAAGCTCCCGGAGCACGACTGCGGCGACTGGGACGAGGTCTATGCCAGGGAACTGGAGACCATCGACATCCTGAAGTACAAGTGCTTCACCTTCGCCAAGGTGGTGGTCTTCAGCACCACGAGGCCGGAGACCATCACCAAGCTGGCAGCCGACCTGGCCGGGGTCTGCCCCCCCATCCACCTGGTCATCCAGCCCGTTACCGCCGTGGGCGATATCCTACCCCCGTCGGTTACCGAGCTCATGACCCTCTCCGAAGCCGCTGGCCGCCACCTCCAGAACGTCCAGGTACTCCCCCAGGTCCACAAGACGGCAGACGGCGGGTGGCTCTAGGGCGCCAGGCGTTTTTCCATCATCTCCAGGGCGAGTTTTACGGCATCTTCGAGGCGGTCGTCCCGCCCCCTGGCCCCCGCGGCCCCGGCGTGGCCCCCGCCGCTTCCGCCCAGGAGGCGGCCGAGTTCAGGCATGATGTCCGAGCCCAGGCTGATGCCGGTCTCCCGGACGAACCTCCCCCTGGCCCTACCGTGGATGCGCACCTCGCCGCCGTCTCTTGACGCCACCAGGGCGCAGTCGGCCCCGAGGTGCAAAAGGTGCATGGCGGCAGAGGAGGCGAAGGCATTGACCCGGGAGGTGACGACAAGCCAGTCGCCGAAGCGGTGGAGCTCGGCGCGCTGGGCAGCCTTCAGGTGGGCCGTCCGCCTGGAGATGTCCTCCGGGACCTGGAGGAATCCGTTGGCATCCTCCAGCTCAAGGCCCGAGGTCTCAAGGAGGTCGGAGAGGACGTGGATGGTCCCGCCTGTGGCATAGCGCAGCCGGGCAGAATCTGCCATGATGCCGCACAGGAGGGCCAGGGCCGCATCCCTGTCATCCCGGATATGGTCCCTGAGGTAGGGGTAGAGGATCTCGCAGGTCGAGGAGGCCGCCTCCCTGACCAGGTACAGGTCTGCCACCTCCCTGGTGTCGGGATGGGGGGCGTGGTGGTCGATGACGGCAATGAAGTCGCCGAGCTTTGTTGGGTCCAGTGGCCCTATCTGGTCCAGGGTGGGGGTGTCCAGGAGGAAGAGGTAGCCGGCCCGCTCTCCGGCCCGGGGCAGGGTCTCCTCGCAGAGGGCGTCCAGCAGGAGCCTGCCGTAAGCCGACGGTCCGCCGGGCACCACGATGGAGGTCCCGGCCTCGGGGGCGATGCCGGCCAGGTACCTCTTCAGCGCCACCGCACTGCCCAGGGCGTCCAGGTCCGCATTGATGTGGGTCAGTATGAGTATCCTGCCGGTGAATCCCTCGATATCCTCTAGGAGGTCCTTCATCGTCAGCCGGCCCTGGCCGCTCCCTGACCTGCGGGCCGCAGCTGGGCCTGGAGCTTCTCCTGCATCTCCTTGAGGCGCTTCTGCATCTTCTCCTCCTGTTTCTGGAGGGTCTTTATCCTCAGGTCAAGGACCTCCTTGCGCTCGGCCAGGTCCTTCTCAAGGGTGGCCTTGTCGCTTCTGAGGAGCAGGCCGCCGACGCTCTTGTAGACCTCGGCGTCCTCGGAAAGCTTCCCGAGCTCCTCCATGCTGCGCTCCACCTCCCTCAGCTGGACCTCCATCTGCACCCTCTGGGAACCCATGGCCTGGACCTGCTGCTGTATCTGCTGGAACTGGGCAAGCATGTGCTGTACTTCCTGGGGGATATGTTCCATATCTATCACTCCTTCTCCATCAGTTTGAGGATGAGCTTCATCCACCGGGAGTAGGTATTGACCCCTGCCCGGAATGCGGCCCGGTCGTCCCCTTCGATGAGGAGGGTCATCCTGGGACCGTCTATCTCGAGGGCCTCCCGCCCCCGGTCCCCGGGCCCGTCCTGGAGCTCCGGCTGGAGGGCCCCGAAGGCGACCCCGGCATCGCGCTCGTCGTCGAACTGGATTGCAATCTCGGCTCTTGCCAGGACCATCTCTACCTGGCCTTCACCTTCTTTACGACCTTGGGCCGGTCCTTGAATATCATCTTGTGGCCGCAGAAGGGACAGCGGAGGGTACCCCTCTCCTGGAGGTTCTCCACCACCTTCCCGCATTTCCCGCACCGGTACACCATGGCTTACCTCTCCTCTTTTATCCTCTTGAGGGTCCTTTCCGCAATGCCGGCGGCAGCGGTCTTGGGCAGGTACGCCCCTCCGGTGTACTTTGCGCCGCACTTGCGGCAGCTCCATATACCGCTGGCAAGCCTTTTGACACCCATCTTCTTGCAGACCGGACAGCGGTGCAGCGGCCTCTGCTTCTTCTCGATTTCAAGCCATTTCTTCCTGGTACGCATCCCGTACCTGGGCCCGAACTTCCCTGAGATTCCTGCCTTCTTCGTCCTTCTCATCGTCTTCTCACCTAGAGGAGTTTTCGGAGTTCTTTCGCCTTCTCTTTGGATTTATTAACGAGCTCCAGGATTTCCTCCTGGGTGAAGGTCCCGGGCCCGCCCTTCTGCATGGCGCAGATATCACCGTCCTGGTTGGTCCCGATGGTGAGCCTGGCGTCCAGGACCTGCTCCTCGTTGAGGTTCGGGTCCAGGACGATGCCCTTGCCTATCTTGACGAAGGTTGTCTCCATGGGCTTGTCCCTGACCGGGAGTGGGCCGGTCTTCTCTTCGTAGATTACCATCTCGTCCTCGTACTTCGGCATCTGGGTGTTGAGCAGTGCCGCTATGGCGGCCAGGGTACCGCAGTCGAAGAGGTTGCCGTCGTAGTCCAGGATGTGCAGGTCAAGGAAGGCGATCCAGACCGCCTCCTTCTCGGTTATGCAGAGGGCGTCGAAGTCAACGGCCCCGGATTCCCGGATGACCCTGTCGATTACCCTGGCGACCTCGATGGCCTCCTGGCTTGGCGGTCCCTTCTCGAATGTTGGGGCTGCAAGTGGGATGAGCTCCGCACTGGTGGTGAGCACCCCCGAGGACGGCGTGTCCGAGTAGGGCTCCCCGACTATCAGCTTCACCCCGGCGGCCACCAGGGTGTTCCCCATGGTGACCTTGGCCGAGCCGTCGGCCTTCTGGTAGATGCCTGTCTCGATTTCGATGGGCCTGTACTCGTCGAAGCCCCGGCCGTCTATCCTCTTGCCCTCTGCGATGAGGGAGGCTATGTAGTCCCTCTCGACCTCTGATATGATGTCTTCCATCTCTAGTCGCCTCCGCCGTACTTCTCTATGAGGGCCTCTTTCTGCTTCTCATAGACCTGGTAGCAGCCCTCGACCGCGAGCTTGAAGGCCCGCTCGAACTCGTCGCCTTTGAGGTTCCCGTCCATCTGGAGGAGGGTCACCTCCCCGGTCTTCGGGATTATGGCCACCGGGAGGTCTGCCGAGCCGAAGTTGTCCTCTATGTCGAAGAGGTCCAGGACGATCTCGCCGTCCACCTTGCCCGCGGCACAGGCGGGCACCAGACTCTTCATGGGAATCCCTGCATCGGCCAGGGCCACAGAAGCCGCCGTTATCCCGGTGCACCTGGTCCCGGCCTGGGCCTGGAGGATCTCGATGAAGATGTCGATGGCGGTCCTGGGGTAGAGGTTGGTCAGGACCACCGGCTCGAGTGCCTGCCGGGTCACCAGGGATATCTCCTGGCTCCTCCTGTCAGGACCGGGGCGCTTCCGGTCTATGACCGAGAAGGGTGCCATGTTGTAGTAGGTCCTGAGGACCGCCCTGTCAGGGCGCATCATGTGTTTCGGATGGACCTCCCTGGGGCCGTAGCAGGCTGCGATGACCTTGTTGCCGCCCCATTCGAGGTAGGCGGAACCGTCCGCGCGTTTCAATACCCCTGCCTTTATCTTCAGGGGTCTCAGTTCATCGACCGCCCGTCCGTCGAGGCGCTTACCGTCGATGATGAACTTTTCTGGCTGTCCAACTTTCATATCTTTTCCCTCTCTTCGATTATCATATCCTTGATGCTGTCGGTAAGCCCGGGCAGGTGGGCTTCCCTTTCGATTTTCTGGAGGGCCTTCACCACGATGTCCACCTTCCCGGACTCGCCCTTTATCCAGACCCTTCCGTTCTGGCCGACCTTTATGGTGGTGCCCGTCTCCTTGCGTATCATGTTTATCATGGACATCTTCTTCCCGATGACCCTGGGGATCTTGGTTGGGGTAATCTCCACTACCCTGCCGCCCCGGAGTATCCTGGCCACCCTCTCCCTCATGGTCAGGTATATCTTCCTGGTGGGGGTCACCTCCCTCACCCGCGCATAGACGAGGGTCCCGATGGGCATGACCTCCAGGAGCTCGGTGGAGTAGGGGTCCAGCCTCCTGTAGAAATCGTCGGAGCTTAAGATGCCCACGTAGGGGGAGTTCAGGTCGATGTCCCAGTTGGAGTAGAGCTGCTCCACCACCTGGCCGATGATGTAGTCACCGACCTTGGGGATGTACTTGCCCGTGATGGGGATGACCCTCACGTAGTTCGGTTTCTTGTCCAGTAGTCCTATAAGGGACGAATACACCTTATCGCCGTCCCGGTACACGCCGCCGCCGAGCCTCACCCTGCCCTCGGCAACCTCGTCCCCGGGAAAAACCATCTGTCTCATAGTATCTTGGTCTCCACTTCACCTTTTGTAATGCTGTTGAGCTTATCGAAGAAATCGTCCACGATTCCGGCAGGCAGGTCCATCACGAAGACCCAGGAGCCGTCCTTCTGCCACTCCTCCTTCCTGATGTCGCCGAACTCCCTGACCGCTGCCATGCACCTGGGGGCGTGCTCGGGTGGTATCTTCACGGCAATCCTCTTCTCCTCGAATTTTATGGGGATGATGGGCCTGAGGAGCTTCAGGGCGAGTTTCACCTGCTCGTCCACCGACTTCGTCAGGTCCACGTGGAACTTGGCCTCCTCCAGGGCCGCCTCTATCCTCGCCGGGGGATGGGGGGTATCTGTCTGGGGGTTGATGGCGTTCCTTGCGATGGTGGCGATTATCCTCTTCTTCTTCTCTTCCATGGCCCTGCGCCGCTGCTCGGTGGTGAACTGGATGTCACCCTTCTTCACGATGGCCTTGGCCACCTCCATGGGGTCAACGGTCCCGAAGCGCTTCTGCATCATCTCCTCGGAGGCCTTCTCCCCCTTCTTGGAATCCTTGAAGACCGTCTCCACCGCGAGGAGCTTGGAGAGCTCCACGTCCTTTCCCCGCTTGAACTCCATGGCAAGGTCGGCGTCCACCAGGACCTCGTACCTCTCTCCATGGGTATCGAGCCGTGCGATGACGGCATCATCCATGGTTACCAAGGACCCTCACTCCCTGTCTTCCTTGGCGTGTTTGGAAAGGTATTTCCCAACTTCATCGGGGCTCAGTTTGCGGAACTTCTCGGTGTCCTTGTCGATGACCGCAAGCTCCACCGTCTCATTGGAGGCCCTGCCCTCGGTTATCTCCATGAGGACCTTGAAGGCAAGGTCCACGGCCTCCTCCTGGGACATGTTCTCGTCGTACTCCTTCTCGAATATCTCCATGGCCGTGTTCCGTCCCGCGCCGATGGCGGTGGCCCGGTACTCGATGAGCGCCCCCGAGGGGTCGGTCTCAAACAGCCTCGGCTCGTCGTTGACCCCCGCAATCAGCAGGGCGATGCCGAAGGGCCTCACCCCCCCGTGCTGGGTATAGAGCTGCTTGAAATCGCAAATCCGCTTGGAGAGTACCTCTATGTCGATGGCCTCGTTGTATGTAATCCTGTTGGCCTGGGCCTCGATCCTGGCCCTGTCAATCAGCACCCTGGCGTCGGCCACAAGGCCCGAGGTGGCGGCCCCGATGTTCTCGTCAATCTGGAATATCTTCTCAATGGACTCGGCGACTACGAGCTTGGAGGTAATCCTTTTGTCAACTGCCAGGACCACGCCCTTTTTGTACCGTATCCCTATGGACGTCGTCCCGCGCTTGACAGCCTCCCTGGCATATTCCACCTGGAACAGCCTGCCGTCAGGGCTGAAGACCGTTATCGCCCTGTCATAACCCATGCTAGGCATTGGTTGCATTCTTTCACCATCCTATATCCTTTCTTGTAAGACCGATAAATCTCCGGTTCTGTTCCTTGAGTCTTGCCTTCAGTTCGTCTCTTTCGGGCACGGCGTCGATGAATTCCCCATGAGACCGCACCAGATTAAAGGCATCACCTTCAAAATCTATCTTTCCTTTCTCTTCCTTAAACTTCTCCACCTTATTTAAAAACTTCCTTTTTAAAGACTTTACGGTGCCCGAAACACCCAGGACCCCGATGCCTGCCCTCCTGCCCCCGATTCTTCCCACAAGCCCCAGGGCCCCCCTGACCACCTCCAGCCTGTCGTGGCGGCATACCAGGAACCCGGTGCCCGTCTCTGGGTGGTAGTCCATGACCCAGAGGTTGAGTTCTGCCGCCCGCTCCTCGCCGAAGAAGGCCGTGGCCTCCCCCCAGAGGCTCCGTATGAACTCCTCCTTCTCTATCCTGTCATCGCAGTACACCCTGAAGGCGACGTACCTCTTCCTGGGGCGCATGGACGGCTTCATCCCCTTCCTCATCCCTGTCCCCCCTCTGCGACGGCCCTGGGCCCATCCCGGAGTGCCTCGTCCACCTCGGCGTCATCGAACCCGAGGGCCCTAAGGATGGCGGCGGCGGTATCCCAGCCCCGCAGGTCCAGGTGGGACTGCGCCCCCGTGGCCGCAATGATGGTGAAGCCGAACTTCCTCTTGAGTTCCAGTGTCTGTTTTATGCCCCTTATGAGCCGGATCCTTGAAAAACCCCTGGAGGAGGCCAGCAGACCCAGGTTCACCTCCACCGCCACCCCGGTTTCTGCGGCCTTCCTTGCCACCACCGGGCTGATGGCCGCATCGGTACGGTTCCTGCCAAGGTCCACCAGGGCACCCACCCTCTTGTCCCCCACGGCGGCCCGGTTCAGCGCCTCGCTCCCGGCACGGACGAGGATGAACCCCGGGTTTCTCTTCATAAGTTCCCGTTTGAGTTCCCTGCTCCCTGACGGCCGCAGTTCCGTGCCGTGGCAGGCCACGTCCCCGGCACCGTCCCCCCGGGGGCCGTCGCAGAGCCCTATCTCTATGCCCAGTCTCCTGGCATGGGCCGCCATCCTCAGGGGCGAGTCCGTCCCGCTCGAACGGATGGAATGGGTGTGGATGTCGAGGAAACCCACCTACAGCCACCCCCTCACTTCCGATACTATCCCCTCCTGGTCGAAGGGGTAGCTGATGAAACTCGTGGCGACCTGGATGCCCTCCCCGAGGCGCACCTCACCCATGCACGCCGCCATCTTGTCCAGCCTGATGAAAAAGGTCCCGCCGCTGAACCTGTCCCCGAGCTCCCGCCTGAGCCTTTCCCGTTCCTCCTCACCCAGGGCCTCGAGGAGGGACCTGAAGAAGGCCTCTCTGTCCCCTTTGACCTCCCCCTCCAGGATGATGATGGGGTTCTTGAAGGTCCCCCGGGCCCTGGTCTGCCTGAACCCGACCTTGCCCGGCATAACCTCCTCCAGGCATTCCATGACCCTGTCCATGTCCTCGGTGGCATGGACGTGGACGGTGATGAGGATGCGCCCGACTTCCAGCTTCATGGTATGGACTCCCTATCCCATAAGATTTAAATCTATTCTGCACCATATCATCACCATGGCGGTCGTGCTTGCAAGGCTGAGGAACTATTTCATAGCGGGCCTGGCGGTCTTCACACCCCTGGTACTCACCGTCTGGATACTCTGGATGGGCTTCAGCTTCTTCGACGGCATCCTGAAACCCATCGTAAGGCCGGTCATCACCCCCATCCTCGGGCGGGAGATACCCGGTCTCAGCCTGCTTTTGAACATCCTCCTCCTCATCGTCCTCGGCGTCTTCGTCACCCATGCCCTGGGCAGGAGGGTCTACAACCTCTTCGAGAAGAGTCTGCTGAGGATACCCATCATCAGCGGCATATACTCCACCGCCAAGGAGGCCAGCAACCTCTTTCTGTCGAACAAGGACAAGAGCTTCAGGGCGGTGGTCCTGGTGGAGTTCCCCAAAGGCGGGACCTACTCCCTGGGATTCACCACGGCAGCCACCATAGAGGAAATCCAGGACAAGACCGCCTCCGAGGTCATCAACGTCTATGTGCCCACCACACCCAACCCGACCTCCGGGTTCCTTATAATGGTCCCCAAATCCGAGGTTATCCCCCTGGACATGTCGGTGGAGAAGGCCTTCAAGGTAATCCTGTCGGGGGGCCTAACAAAACCGAAGGACTAGGCTACTTGCCCCTGCCCTTGTTGGCACCGATGGAAGGCCGGACCTTCTCTGCACCCTTGCCCTTGTGCCTCAGGCCCCGGGCGGCCTTGCCGGCGGAAGTGAGCCCCCGGAAGACCCTTCCCTTGTGCTGGGACTCGCCAATCCACTTGAGGTCCTTGTCATTTTTTATCGCCGGATGGGAGGGGTCCACCAGTATGACCTCGAAGTAGATGTACTTGCCGGTCTCCCCCACCCAGTAGGAGTTCAGGACCTCCATGTTGGGGTACTTCCTCTGGGCCCTCTCCTCGGCAATCCACCTGAGGTTCTTCTTCGGCGTGTACTTCCTCACACCCATCTTCTTCGGGACCCGGCCGGCGTTGAGCCTCTGCTTCCTCCTGCCACCCCTGCGAATCCTGGACCTGACCACGATGATGCCCTGTTTGGCCTTGTAGCCGAGACTGCGGGCCCTGTCGGGCCTGGTGGGCCTCTCCAGCCTTACCACACTCCCCTGCCTGGCCCAGAGGGGAAGCCTCTCCCTCATGAGCTCCCGGACATAGGAGCTGTCCGGCCTGTTCCATGCTTCCCTGATATAATGATACATGACGGTTTTTTCCTCCGAGTTACCTAATCTTGGCTAGCTCTCTTATAATGTCTCCGGTGGTAATTATGCCCAGGGGGACCCTGTCTATCTTCTTCAGTCCCTGGCCATCCGGGTCGACGAAGAGTCTGTGAACTCTGTTCTCACTTATAACCTTTGCGGCGTCCTTGAGGGTGGTATCCGGGTCCACCGCATAGATGGTCCTGCTCATGATGTCCCTCACCTTCATCCGGGTGTGGTCTCCGCTGAGGGTCCGGGCGATGTCGATGCCGGATATCACGCCGATGGGCTTGTTGGAGGCGTCCACCACCATGGCACCCGAGATGTTGTGGGTCGCCAGGACCTCGGATGCCTCCTTTATATCCATATCCTCGCCAACACTGATGATGCCCCTTGTCATGAACTCCCTGACCTTCCTGCTCCCTACCATCCTCTAGCCTCCAGCGATTACCCTGACGATGTCCTTGGTGGTTATAATCCCCACGGGTTTCATACGGTATTTGGGCCCGATTTTGTGGGGTTCAATCTCCTCGTCCACGGTGACGATGAGGCGGTGTATCCGCTCGTTCCCGATGATTTCCGCAACCTCCCGGAGGTCCATCTCGGGGTCTGCGGTCAAAAGGCACGGGGTCATGATGTCCCCGGCCTTCAGCTTTTTGAAGCTGGCCTCGTCGTCGGTGGCAAAATGTGCCACGATATCCGCCTCGGTGAGGACCCCCTCGAAGTTGCCCTCCCTGTCCTGGACTGCTACACCCGAGATATCGTTCCTGTCCATCAGTTTGATTATCTCCAGGATGCCGTCGTCCTCCAGGACGGCTATTATCCCCTTTGTCATAACATCCTTTACCTTCATTCAAACCACTGCCGTCATTACCTTCTTCACGCCCTTTATATTCCGTATCTTCTCGAGGATGTCCTCCTTCAGCTCCTTGTCCACCGATGTCACCATGAGCTGTGAGCCCTCCCTCCTGCCCACGTGCATGGCATCGATGTTTATATCGTGCTTGCCGAGCTCGGTGGTAATCTGGCCTATCATGCCCGGCCGGTCGTCGTGCTCCACGATGAAGAACTTGCCCTCCGGTGTGATGTCCACCTCGTAGCCGATTATGCCCACTATCCTGGGCTCCTCGCCCCCAAGGAGTGTGGCCTTCACCTCCACCTCCTCCCCGTCAGCCATGGCGTTGAGGATAATCAGGTCCTGGTACTTCTCGGCCTCGTCCCGCCTGCCCTCGGTGACGGATATCCCCCGGTTCTTGGCAATCACCCCGGCGTTCATCAGGTTGACCCCGCCGGTCAGGATGGGGGAGAGATAGCCTTTCAAAACCGAGCTGGTGAGGACCTCCAGGCCTTCAGCCTGGGCAAGGCCCCCGCAGTACGTGATGGAGACGGCCGAGAGCCTCTCCTGGGAGAGCTGGCCTGTCAGCCTGCCCAGGAGCTCGCCGAGCTGGATGTACCCCTTCAGGCCTTCCAGGACCTCCGGGAGGACCCGGGGCATGTTGACCACGTTGGTGGCAGGCTGGTTATTCAGCACCTTGATGACCTCCTCGGCGGCGATGGTGGATGCCGAACGCTGGGCCTCCTCGGTGGAGGCACCCAGGTGGGGCGTGCCGATGAAACGCTCGTTCTTCAGCAGGGGATTATCAAAGGGCGGTTCCTTCTCGAAGACGTCGAGGGCAGCCCCTCCAAGCTTCCCGGATTCCAGCCCTTCAAGGAGCGCCTCCTCGTCGATGGTCCCGCCTCTGGAGCAGTTCACGATGAAGGCCCCGTCTTTCATCATTGCGATTTCCTCCCTGCCTATCATGTGGTATGTCTGGTCGGTCAGGGGCACGTGGAGTGAGATGAAATCCGAGTTCCTGATGACCTCCTCCAGCCCGGTCAGCTCAAAACCGAGATTCCTGGCGGCCTTCTCCGAGACATAGGGGTCGTACCCGATGACCCTCATCCCCATGGCCTTGGCCTTCTCGATGACCGCCGAACCGATCCTCCCTGTCCCGATAACGCCCAGGGTCTTGCCTCTCAGCTCGACCCCCAGGAGGTTCTTCTTCTCCCACCTGCCCTTCCGCAGGCTCGAATCCGCCCGGGTGATGTTCCTGGCCAGGGCCAGCATGAGGCCCAGGGTGAGTTCCGAAACGGTTGTGGTGGATGCCCCCGGGGCGTTGACCACCACTATCCCCCTCTCGGTTGCGGCCTCCAGGTCGATGTTGTCCACGCCGATGCCCGCCCTGCCGATGACCTTGAGGTTCTCTGCGGCCTCGATGACCTCCCTGGTCACCTTGGTGGCGCTCCTCACCAGGAGGGCGTCCTTGTCCCTGATGGCCTCTATGAGCTCCTCGTTGGACATCCCTGTCCTGAACTCCACTTCCCCGGTCTCTTCCAGCAGTTCAATGGCTGCGGGATGCAGCTGGTCTGATACCAATATCCTCATCTTATCACCAATAGATTAATAGGTGGTCTGCCTTGTATACAGAAATATATAATCCGGGACGTCTTAAAAATGTTTGGCATACCTGAAGTCATCTCCACCGGGGATTGGCGGACCATCCTCCTCTTCGCCTTTGTCCTGGGCCTATTTACCGGTGCGGGCCGGTGTCTGGCCATCTGCGGCCCCCTCTTCGCCCCCCTTGCGACAGCGAGAGCCGGCTCGCGGCGCGGCGGATGTACCATGGCCCTGGCCTTCGGGGCGGGCAGGCTCCTCACCTATGTCCTCCTGGGGGCCATGGCCGGGCTCTCGGGAGGAATCCTCCTGGGGGACCTCCAGTCCCCGGTGTTCATGAATGCGGCGTATGGTGCCGTCGGCGGGCTCGGAGTAGCCCTCGGCATTGTCCAGTTTTCCGGGCGCGGGTTCCCGGGCCGGAAGGCGTGCGCACGCCTGGGCCGGGAGGGAGTCGCAGGGGCCTTCATCATGGGGTTCGGGGTGGGATGGGTTCCCTGTCCCCCGCTGATGGAGTTCCTGGCACTGACCATGGCGGAGGGTAAGGTGCTCCTGGGCAGCCTCATGCTCCTGGTATTCGGCCTGGGCACGGCCCTGCCACTCCTGCCGGTGGGATACGTCTCCGGCGGGCTGTCGCAACGCTTGGAGGTACTGCAAAACCGGACCGTCCCGGAGAGGGCGGCGGGGCTTTTACTCATCCTCTTCGGCCTCTATCTGATGCTTGTGCCACTAAGAAAACTTTAAATCCCTCCGGGAAGTAAAGGGTAACGGATGAGCGAGCCGAAGCACGTCGAGTTTCCGGGCAGATATGCCGCCCTCCTGATCGGTCCTCCCGGCATCGGGAAATACGAGTATTTCCTGGATTTGGTGAAGATCTATCTCGAGAAGGGGGAGAAGGTCATCTTCGTGACCACCGAGAAGGCCCCCGAGGACATAAAAGCCAGGCTCCAGGAGGAGGGCTTCGACCTGGACAGGTACGAGGGCACTGATTTCATCTTCGTTGACATCTACTCCTATTCCTCGGGCACCAAGTATGAGAAGGGCCTGCATGTTGACAACCCCGCAAACCTGAACCTCATAAGCATCAACATCAACAAGGCCCTGGAGAAGGTGGGCAAGCCTGCGAGGATATTCTTCGATTCCCTCTCCACACTCTTCCTCCACGCCTCCGAGGGCGAAATCAAGAAGTTCTTCGGCACCCTCAACTCCAGGGTGAAAAAGGACAACGGGTTCATCCTCTACAGCCTCCAGGACGAGATGCACGACGACCAGACTGTCATCACGTTGAAGCACCTGGTGGATGCGGTCCTTGAGATGCGCTTCGACGAGGGTCCCCCCCTGAAGCGGCAGTTCAGGGTCCACCATGCCAAGGGGCTGAAAACCACCCCCGTCTGGCAGAGTTTCGAGATAGGGGACCAGGGGTTCGAGTTCATAGAGGAACCCGAAGAACCGCCCGCCGAGGCCCCCCCGTCCGCACCAGCAGAAACCGCCCCCGCCCCAGCTGCGGCCCCTGCCCCAACGCCTCCTGTGGAAGATGTTGTAAAGCCCAAACTCCCGGTGGTCAAGATAGGTATCGCCATGGCGGTCCTGGTTATTGGTGCCGTTGTCTTCCAGGTCATATCCCCCTTCTCCGGCGAGGGGGAGACCACCACCCCGGAGTCCGGACCCACCCTCCCTTCCGGGACGGTCGGAGAGGAGTACCAGGTCTTCGAAGAGAAGGCCCTGTACCGCATGGACCTTGACAGGACGGTGAACGTTGGGGGCGAGGAAGTCAAGGCCTTCATCGACGTGAAGAACATCCGGGACACCAATGCCCCCAAACTGGGGAGGATTGTCATCGAGACCCCCTTTTACATCATCGACATCTACCAGGACGGGGCCAACCTGGAGGAGATGCGGCCCGGGCCCCACTACCTCATCTATGACAAGCTGAACAAGCGTGACCTCCTGGTCTTCAACGACAGGGTGGAAAACCCCATCGACATGCTCACCGGCTCAACCCTGGGCTACGCCGACCTGGACGGCGAGAACATGGTCAGCTTCTCCAGCATGGCCCTCCACGACGAGAGCGGGATAAACTTCAAAATCGTAACCCAGGACAAGGAGAAGGGCTTCCTCCTGGTCAACACCGAGGGCTGGGACTTCCAGAGCCCCGACCAGAGGAAGGGCTACGACGTCGAGGGCGAAATCATGCTGGGCATCTTTGCCGACAAACCCTACTTCATCGATGCGACCGAGATTGACAACCTCCAGACCCAGGGCTTTGCCATGGAGCGCGGTTTCAGGAGCCCGGACGAGATTGTCAGGGACTGGGTCCTGCGGGGGGACTACGATTCCGCCGTGATAAAGGGCGGGGACCCCAACCACCTCAACGGGGAGACCGTCTGGCAGCCATTCTACGAGGTCCAGTCACTGAGCGGGGGGCTGAGGAAGTCGTGGCATGCAGGCTCTGCGTCATTTTCCAAGATGTTCCCTGACCACGTCCTCATCGGCAACACCCTCGGGGGCGGGGTGATTTTCAGCCTCCCAAAAGGCAGGTTCAGGTTCGATGACTCCCAGGGCATATACGGGGGTCAGGTCAATGCGGAGTTCATAATCATGGTGGAGCACCCGGAAAAGGCCACGGCCTTCTCCGCCGACCCCGTGAACCGGAACTCCTTCTTCTATGACGCCGTGGACTTTGGGAGCACGCCGGGGTATGCGGAGTCCATGGAGGAGATATGCAACAGGTACGGCCTGCCCTATCCGGGTGGGATAATCGATGCCCACCAGTGGCAGACCAAGAGGTTCGCCTATGTCATCACCCTGGTGGACGACTGGTACGACCCGGCCTTCAACTCTGCCAAGGAGGCATGGGCCCAGGCCGATGCAGCCCTTGAGGATTTCGAGAACTACGAGGACATCATCTACAAGAAGATGGAATCCACAAAGCCGCTGCTGGCCAAGATGATGATGACGCCCTAAGGAAAGATTTATATTCAGATGAGGTAAGGTGATATCATGGAAAAAACGCCGACAGGAATAGCGGGTCTTGACGAAATGCTGGACGGAGGCATCCCTACCGGTTACACCGTGCTGGTCTCGGGGGGGCCGGGCTCTGGCAAGAGTACCTTTGCCATGCAGTTTTTGACCAACGGCAAGGAGATGTACGGTGAGGACGGGGTGTATATCACCATGGACGAACGCCCCTCGGAGATTGACCGCAACTTCGCCCAGTACGGCTGGGACCTCAGCAAGATAATGCTCCTCGGCCTCAACATCAGGCAGGCCACCGATACAACGGAGGTAAAGTACACCACCCTCGACGAGGACAAGAGGGAACACTCCAACATCATAGAACTGGACGTGAAGAAGATATCCGTGGATTCGCTGAAGGACTTCATCACCGACATCGAGGACAAACGCCAAGAGGCTCGTGGTGGATTCCCTGGCCTCTTTCGCCCTCCAGATGCAGAACGAGTACGAGGTCCGCCAAGAGGTCCTGACCCTGGTGAACCTCCTCCACGACCTCAACTGCACCACCCTCCTCCTATCGGAGAGGCCCGAAGGCACCGAGGGCATCAGCAGGTTCGGCGTTGAGGAGTTCATGTGCCAGGGGGTCATGCTCCTCTATAATATGAAGGTGGGTACCAAGAGGTCCAGGGGTATTGAAGTCTTCAAGATGAGGGGTACCAACCACAG
>JAADFM010000135.1 GCA_013152845.1 Methanobacteriota archaeon
GTGCCCGTGACCCTGGCCGTCCTTGCGTCCATCACGCTGGTATCGTCCCCGTTGGTTGCTACCGCAAAGGGTATCAGGTAGGAGTCCATCAGCCGGGCATAGGAGACCGCCAGGCGCTCCCCTGCGGAAAGGACCCCCTGGACGCACTTTATCACCACCATCCGCCGCCGGCCCGCCCGGAGGACCAGGTCGGCGGTGGCCCTCACCTTCTCCCCGCCCAGGTCCACCTCGAACCCGGCCCCCACCTCTACGTCTTCCCTGGCATAGCCCTTCTTCTCCACCAGGAACCTTTCGGTCTCCTGCCTCACCCTCTCTGCCGGTGTGTCGGGGAGCCGCCTGCCGGTGACGAAATCGGTGAGGGTGCCCAGGGCGCTGCAGCTGGCGAAGGGGCAGGTCCCGGTCTCACAGGGCCTGGACATCCCCGCACCTCGTCTCGCCGTCCATACCATGTGAGGGAACCATAACCTCGGAAATCGTAGGCCCCCACCCCTCTCCTGCCGGATGCGGGGCCCTGCTCAGACAGGGGAATACAGGTTCCTGCCGTGGGTCTGCTCCTTGACAAGGTACTTGTGGAGCATCCGGTGGTAGATGAAGGGCCGGAGGTTGGAGTCCTTGATGTAATAGCCCCTCATGCGGATCCTCCTTGCAATCTCCCCTGCCGTAAGCTTCTCTCCGGGGCCAAACACATCCATGATGACCGAGAACTTCTCATGGATGTTCTTGAACCTCTTCTGCTTCTCCATCGTCCTTCGGTTATAATCCGCCCAGGATACTATATCAAATTGAGGTTTACACAGGTGGACTCCCGGGTTTACATTCAGCCGATGTTCCGGGATATCCAGTCCCCGGCGGTGTGGGTGACGAAGATTACAAGTATGCCTATCATAAGGTGCTCCAGGACCACCCAGAGGGGACGGGAGCCGGTCTCCCTTGCGAGGAAGAAACTCGTGGCAGCCAGGAGCCCCATGCCCCAGAGGACGTTCACCACCATGGCGGTGGGCAGCTCCAGGGTAATGACCGGGACGAGGAAGGTCAGGGGGAAGAAGAACTTCACGAGGAAGGTGGCCATGGTGGACTCCCAAATCTCCCGGTGTGTGTGCCCGCCCTCGAATTCTTCGGAGATGTGGATGCCCAGGGCGTCGGAGAAGGCGTCGGCGATGGCGATGGTCAGGATGCCTCCCATGACCACCGCCTTGGAATGGGTGCCGGAATGCAGGCCCACCATGAGGCCCATGGTGGTTATTATCCCGGAAGTCAGGCCAAAGCCCAGGCCTATCTTCATCGAGTGGTGCATCAAACGCCCTCCATCACGATGCCGCCCGCCTCCGGTCTCGGTCTGATTCTCACCTGGGTCTGCCTCCGCAATCTTATTAACGCACCCGGGCCACATAAAAGTTATGGAGCGCCTCCTCATCGGTACCGCGGGCATCCCTCTCAGTGCCAAGGGCAGGGGGACGGTGGCGGGCATCGAACGGGTCCGGGACCTGGGCCTTGGGTGCATGGAGATAGAGTTCGTCCGGGGGGTGAGCATGGGTATTGAGGCGGCCCGGAAGGTCAGGCAGGCCGGGGAGCGCACCGGGGTGGCATTGAGCGTCCACGCCCCCTACTATATCAACCTCAATGCAGAAGAGGAGGGCAAGCGCAAGGCCAGCATCGGGCGCATCCTGGACTCGGCCCGCATCGGATATGCCGCCGGGGCCGGGGACATCGTCTTCCACCCGGGCTACTACCTGGACCGGCCCAGGGAGGAGGTCTACGGGGTCATGAGGGACGCCCTCTCGGGGATAGTGGAGGTCCTGGACGGCGAAGGCATAGACGTGACCCTGAGGCCCGAGACCACCGGCAGGCCCACCCAGTTCGGCTCCCTGGAGGAGCTCATCTCCCTGGGGCGGGATGTGGAAGGGGTCATGCCCTGCGTGGACTTCGCCCACATGCACGCAAGGACGGGGCGGAACAACACGAAGGACGAGTTCCTTGCCATCCTTGAGAGGCTGGAGGAGGGTCTGGGCACGGAGGCCGTCAAAGGCATGCAGGCCCACGTCTCCGGCATCGAGTACGGAAAAAATGGGGAGAAAAAACACCTGGTCTTCCAGGACTCGGACTTCAATTACCGGGACCTTGCCGCGGCCATGAAGGAGTTCGGCGCTACCGGCATGGTCATCTGCGAGAGCCCGAACCTGGAAGGGGACGCCCTGCTCTTCAAGGAGGCATACGAAGCCGTCTGAGAGCTCAGGCGGATTCCTTGGTCATCTGCTCCAGGTACCAGCCCGCGGCTGTGACCACCACGATGGCAACCAGGAGCATGTACATCTTTATGGCCAGCATTCCTGCAAACATTCCTCTCTCGACCTCTCCTCTTATCTTACAGGGATATAGAAAGACCAATCATCGTGACGGCAGTGACCACCACTCCGGCCACAATCATGAAGTGCGCCAGCCACTTGTTGGTCAGCATGTCTACTGCATCCGTTTCCATGGTAAAAAGAGGGGATATTAAATGTATATATGGCTATGTAAAATGGAATTTAAACCCATTGAAAAAAATTTGAATGCCGGAGGCGGGGCACGATCCCGCGACTTCCACGTATCCCAGGAGTGCCTTTTTCGATGCTTGACCAAAAGGCCAATCCCTATGAGCGTGGCACTCTTCCATCTGAGTTACTCCGGCGCAGTGTGTACAAGGGTTACTAAACCAATTTTAACCTTCTTAAAGGTTATCATGCCTTTATGACCCTGACCCCGTCCCTGCCTGCGACATGGACCTCGCAGGCCAGCCCGGTGAATATGCCGTTTCTCCACCACCCCCGGGACTTCGTTTATCTCCCTCTCGAGCTTCCCGGGGTTCCGGATAGGGCCGAAATCCACGTCCAGGATGAAGTTGCCGTTGTCGGTGATGAGGGGTCCGGCCTTGCCCCTGGCGGTGCGCAGCCTCGCCTCGCCCTTCAGGGCCTTCATGCCCTCGGCGGCCAGCCGCCATGCGAATGGCAGGACCTCGGTGGGCACCGGCCGGCTGAGCCGCTCCACCATCTTGGACTCGTCCACGATGACCACGAAGCGCTCGGCCGCAGAGGCCACCAGCTTCTCCCTGAGGTGTGCCCCGCCGCCGCCCTTTATCAGGTTGAGCTCCGGGTCCACCTGGTCGGCCCCGTCGATGGCGATGTCCAGCGACTGGACCTCCTCGAAGGACGTCAGGGGTATGCCCTGCTCCAGGGCCTGGATTCTTGTGTCAAGGGAGGTCGGGATGCACCTCACCTCGAGACCCTCATTCCTGACCCTCTCGCCGAGGGCCCGGATGGCGAAGGATACCGTGGAGCCCAGCCCCACCATCTGCCCGTCCTCGACCAGGGCCACCGCAGACCTGGCCGCCTCTTCCTTCAGATTGTCGCTCATCCCATGACTCCTGTCCCCCGGGGCATAAAAAACTTTTGAACTCACTTCCCCCACTGGACGTCCTGGCCCAGGAATGACTGGAGGGCCACGTAGTCCCTCATGAATATCTTCCTGTCGAAGACCAGGGGTGCACCTCGCCCCTAATCTTCACGGTCCCCTCGGAGAAGGCGCCCTTGAGGAACCCCTTGAGCGCCTCCAGGGTGGCCTCCTCCACGTCCATCACCACATATGGCATCTTCTCACCTCCATGCCACCCGGTTCTGGAGGAACACCGCCATGACCCCGTAGAAGTCCCTGGCGGGTGCGTCCCTGGCCATCTCTATCGCCGGGTGGGCCTCCCCGTCCAGCTCGACGGTATCCTCCGGGTACCTCTCCCCCAGGATGGCCCTGACCAGGTCGTAGTCCTCGGGGCTGAACTCCAGGAGGACCTTGGCCATCGCCTATCCCATCCTCCTCAACTTCGAGCCCAGCAGCCGGAGCATCCCGGTGCGCCCCCCGAAGACCCGGACGCCGTTGCCCTTCCTGAGGTCCTCGAGAGAGGCGACCTCCACCCCCGCATCTCCCACCTCCCGGGCAGTGTGGGCGTCGCTGCCTGCGGTACCGGTCAGCCCGAGCCTCTCCGCGGTCTCGAGGGCCCTGCGGTTGAAGCGGTCCATGAGGCACCGGGCGTTGAGCACCTCCACCCGCCCGGCCGCCTTCAGCATCTCATCGCTGGGCATGAGGCTGCTGGAGTAGCGGATGTAGTCGAAGGGGTGGGGGATGCATGCGATGCCCCCCTGGGCGCGGATTTCGTCCAGGACCTCGAAGTAGTCGCCTGCCCTTATCTCCTCGGTGAGGAAATAGCCGATGACCTCCCCCTTCCCGGTCATGACCTCACAGCCCACTATGACCTCCAGCTCGTCCCCGGCCAGGCCCACTGCCTCGATGCCGCCCTTTATGGTGTTGTGGTCTGTTATGGCCACGCCGTCCAGCCCCCTCGCCCTGGCAGCCCTCAGCACGGCCTCCGGCTCTTCCCGGCAGTCCGGCGAGTACTTGGTATGGACATGGAGGTCCAGTCTCATGGGATTCTGATTGGAGCTCATCCTATTTTTTGTTTGGGGTCTGCCGTGCCTTGGGCGGGGGCTCCGGCTCCGAAAGTTTTTTATCCCCTTTGAAGGAAACATGGCAGGAGTACACCACGGGGGCATGGTGTAGCGGCTATCATAGCGGGCTCCAGACGACTCCCACATGAAGGGAGATACCCGCCGACCTGGGTTCGAGTCCCGGTGCCCCCATCACTTTTATACTTTTTGGTCTCCACAATTCGATTTTCTTTTCCAGGATAGGCCGGATTTTCCTGCATTTTTTAGGGGAAAGCGTGGCCTATTATCACTCTAATGACAATCTGGGGACATTCCATGTCCCCCCATGGGAGACAAATCCGGAGACACGTTTTCTAAAAACAGAATTTATCCAAAGAAAAGGCGGATTGTTCGAATTATTTGAACCATGGACGGATGGTCCCGGAAAAAAGTGCAAAACATTTCCGAATGGTTTCTGGAGCTAGTGGATTCTTGTCCCGAAGCGGTTTTCCAGGAAATCCTTGAGGGCCTTGATGTCTTCCCTGCACTGCTCACACTTGCCGAGCGAGTTGTTGATTTCCAGCAGGGTGCTCTTGATTGTGGCGATGTCTTCCGTCAGGGTCTTCAGGATGCTCTTCTCCTTCAGTATCCTCCTGTCAGGGAGGGAGACAATCCGGTATTTCAGATAATAGTGGGGGGTTCCCTCTTCGTCTTCCCAGAGGCCCACGATGTTTATAAAGATGAGGAAGTCAAGCGGCCTCTGGATGGACTTTTTCATGCCGGATGTCTTCAGGTCAAAGCCGGAGCTCCACTTTGCTTCATTCACTATCTCCATGAACCTCATGGGCCTTTTCTTTTCATTCAATATGCTCACGAGAATCAGGCAGCGGGGATAGCCCATCCGCAGGCCGATGTGGTGCTTTTTCCCGTGGGCAAGAATCCCTTCCCGGATTTTATCTGCCAGGTCAGGATAGGTGGTCTTCGGGAGGCTCTTGTAGGTCCTGGAAAAATCCCTATAAGGCTGGCCCATCAGTGTTCCATCCCACAGTGATTAGTTTCATGCCCAAGTAGGGAGCTTTAGGCCACTTTACCATGAGACTAGAAATCACCTTTGCTACAATGTGGCAAATTTTGACGCATTTCGGGCATAATCCCGTATTTTAGAATTTTTGTGTTTTTAAGATATTTCCATTGTTAAATAGTGAACATACTAACATTCCATAGATATTTTC
>JAADFM010000136.1 GCA_013152845.1 Methanobacteriota archaeon
CAGCAGAACCGCCTCTTCCTGTCCCTCTGCACGAGGGTCATCGTCCCCCGGGCCGTCTCAAGGGAGATGCTCCTGGCCCAGGGCGCAGGCCCCGGGGAGCTGGTGGATTTCCATGGTGTCCTGGAGTCGGTCCAGGTCAGGGGATTCCAGGCCCGGGCTCCACCCGACGGCCTGGAGAGGGACGGCTACGTGGTCATCCGGCCGGGACCCATCTTCGCCGCCTATTACGACACCCAAGACATCACCCAGGAGGTCATCAACCGCGTGGCAGGGCTCGGCTACCGGGCCGTTGTCCTGCCCAGGGGCGGGGAGTCATACCAGGGGGCGGATGTTGTGAGGAACGTGGACGGGCTGAACCTCATCTACCACGCCGCAGCGGTCCTTGGGGGCGGTGGGACCATGAACCGGGAGGCGGCCCTCCTGGGCACCCCGACCGTATCCTTCTACCAGGGGGAGGTCCTGGGGGTGGACAGGTACCTCATCGAGGAGGGCCTCATGTACCACGCCAGGGACGCCGAGGGCGCCCTCTCCCTCCTTGAGGACCTCCTGGACGAAAAGGACCGGCTCAGGCAGAGGGCCGGGAAACTGCTGGAGGGGATGGAGGACCCATTCGAGGTCCTGAAAAACGAACTCGCAAGCACCCTTCAGTAGTCCCGGGGGTCGGCCTTGACGGGATGAAACTTTATAAACGTTAACCGCACCAGCATAGAATATGGAAGTAAAGGTGAGGGTCCCCAGGGACTTGGCAGGGCTTTTGAAGAAGCATAAAGAGATTGATTTTGGCAGGGTCGCAAGAAATGCAATCATCAGGAGGGCTCTGGAGGCCGAGGTGGCAGAGGGGATAGCAGGGAAAAGCAAGCTTACCGAGGCCGATGCCGAGGAAATCGGCAGATTGGTCAAGGCGGGGTTGAGGAAAAGATACAGATGAAACTCGTGGTGGACACAAACATCCTGATTTCCGCCCTCATCAAGGACTCCACCAACCGCAAGATCATATTTTCAGGCGACTTTGAATTACATGTGCCGGAGCATGCCTTCTCGGAGATTGAGGGATACAAGGACATGATTATCACAAAATCAAAACTCGACCCTGCCGATTATGAGCTGTTCTTTAACCTTTTGAAGGGGAAGGTCAGCATCGCCGCCGAGAAGGACGTGAGGGGATTTATGAAAGAAGCCGAGAAGATAATGGACCCCATCGACGAGGACGACACGGTCTTTATTGCCTTGGCATTGGCCCTCGAGTGCCCTGTATGGAGCAATGACTCGGATTTCATGAAACAAAAAAAGGTCAGGATATACACAACTGACGAGCTTTTGAAAAAGGTGAAGATGTCCTGACCCTTCAGTAGTCCCGGGGGTCGGCCTTCATGAACTCCCGGAGGACCACCGTGGCGTAGCTGCCCGGTGGCAGGTCGAATTCCACCACACACTTCTTCTTTCCCGGGTGCAGCCCGTCATCCCCCACGCTGTAACCTATGGCAGTCTCAAGGCAGGCCGGCCTGGAACCCCCGGCCGAGGCCAGCTCCGGCATGGACGGGACCCTGAAATCATCGACCCCCAGGCCGTCCTCCTCCAGGACCCCTGCGACGACCTCGCCGGGCCGGCCTTCCAGGCGGGTCCGCCAGCCCACCAGGGGCAGCTCAACCGCCCTGATATCCATCCCCTCCTCCAACATCCTGCTCAAGGTCCGGTTGAATACATAGCTTTGGTAGGCGTGGACCAGCATCCAGCGCAGCTTCTTCGGCAGCCGCCTCAGGGCACCGGCGTAATCCCTGGGGTTCTTGGCTAGGGCGTCCAGCATGGAGCGCTCGTAGTTCAACCTCTTCGGGAATACATCCAGGGCCTGCCGGTAGTCCCTGGTCTCCTCCACAAGTTTCCTTGCCTGGAAGGCGTCCTCCTTCTCGCCCTCGTAGGGCCGGCCCACGTACTCCATGACCGCACCCTCCAGGTCCCCTTTAAGGATCCTTTTCCCCACCAGATGGGTGTTGGGCCTCATGACCCCGAACCTCTGGTAGCCGAAGTAGTTGGGGACCCCCCTCCCCTCCAGCTGCCTTTTGGTCCCGGAGAGGGCATCCTCTAGGCCACCCGGCTCCACGTGCCTTATGGTTATTCTGAACCGGTTGCCCCCGGCGTCCCCCAGGTTTATCCTCTCAGAACACCTCTTGAAATCCGAGACCCGGATATCCCTCACCCTGAGCTTCTCCAGCGCCCCCGGCTCCACCCGCCATACCGAGACCCGCTGCCGGGTCAGCGCCCGCTTGTCCTTGGTGCCGGCGAAGCCGAAGCGCTTGTGGGATACCCGCAGGGCCCTGGCCAGGGTTTTTATGGCCCGCAGGGTGTCCCAGTTTCGCTTCTCCAGGGTGAAGTGGGTGTACTCCCCCCGGGGGTCTTCCGGGAAGTCCCGGGTGAGCTCCTCCACCACGAAATCGTCTATGGTCTCCCGCAACCTTCCCCCGATGCCGGGGGTGTCGGTGATGTAGTGCTCCATGCCCAGGAGGGCGTCGATCTCGTAGGGGCTCTTCATATCTCCCATACCCTATAAGAGCCCCAGCTCCCCGGTGACCCGGTCCACCCTGTCCTCGGGTGCCGGACCGATGGCCAGGGCCGTGGTGGTCCCGGGAGGGAGCTGGGTGAGGCCGGCGTCGTTGACGATGAAGCAGGGCAGGCTCATGCCTTTGGCATCCTCGTAGAGTGCATAGAGTTCCTTCTCCCCCTGGATTTTGACGACCACCTTCTTCTGGCCCTCCCCCTTCCATGCCTCGTACCACTCCTTCTCATACCTGGTTCTCGGCGGCCCCCAGGGAGGCGTGGGCCACCTGGGCGCAGGTCTTGCCCTTTCCCATCTTCAGGTCGGTCCTGACCACGATCACCTGCTTGTATTCCATAACGGTTGAGGACTTGGGGGATTTTGATATAAATAGGTGGGGGATGGGGCGTGGCTTGGGGAAGTTCTATTCGAAAGGATTGATGGCCTCCAGCCACGGGACCCTTTCGAAATCCGCTGTGTTCTCGGTTATTATCCTGGAGATACCGTTCTGTCGCATGGCCGCTGCTATCAGGGAATCCCAGTAGTGCAGTCCATACCTGGCGGATATGTCCATGGCGGAAAGCACGGTCTCGGTGTCTGGAACCAGCTTTACCCAGTTGGAGAAGTCTATTATTCTGGACACCCTTTCCTTGGCCTTCCTTGCGGTCATGGGGTTTGCCACCTTGGATGTGACCACAACGAAGAACTCGGACAGGTTCTGCAGGGAGACGGCGTATTGGACCTCCCCTTCCCAGCATCTTTTTACCAGTTCCCGACAGACAGGGTTCTTGTCCTCCTCCGAGATGTCATAAGCATAGACCAGGATGTTGGTGTCCAGAAGGGCGATGTCATCGGTCATAGATATCGGTTCTCTTTTTCACCAGGACCTTCCCCAGGTTGAATCCCTTATCCAGGACCTTCAGTTCCCTCTCCGCCATCTCCTTCTGCTTCTTCTCCTTAATCCATATCTCCATGGCCTCGGTCACGGCCCTGCCCAGGTACCCTTTTTTACCTGAATACAGGGCACTGGCCAGTTTCCTGAACTTCTCTTCTACTTCGTCCTTTACATTGATGGTGATGGTCCCCATGGCGATATATTTAGATATTCCTAACATTTAAATGTTTGTAAGATGTAAATA
>JAADFM010000137.1 GCA_013152845.1 Methanobacteriota archaeon
TGAGGATTGTCAGGAAGGCCATGGATGATATCCGGGCCCGCCGGGTGAGCCTGGAGGACCTGACCATCTACACCCAGCTGACCAAGAAGATTTCAAGCTACAAGAACGTGGGGCCCCATGTGGAGGCGGCGAAGAAGCTCCTGGAGGCGGGGCGCGAGGTCACCCCGGGAATGATTATCGGCTACATCATCGGCAGGGGCCAGAAGCTCATCAGCCAGCGGGCCATCCCGGTGGAACTGGCATCCATCGAGGACTACGACCCGGACTACTACATCGAGAACCAGATATTCCCGGCGGTTTTGCGCATCATCGAGGCCATGGGGTATTCGAAGGGCTACCTCAGGGACGGGGTAGAGCAGGCGAGCATGGATAAGTGGTTCTGATGACTGAAATCAAAAACCTCGCATTGATATGTATAGATTTGCAACGAGAGTATTTTGAAGACAGGAGACCATTAAAGGTACCAAACGGCCCAGTCGTGTTGAAAAACGTGAAACGACTGATTAACGCGGCAAGGCAAAGAGGCCTCCCGGTAATACATATCAGGCATATCAGTGAAGACCCTTTTGATACTACCTTTAATGCAGCATCTCCAATGGTCGAGTTTGTTGAGGATGTTCAGCCTGCGGAGGGGGAACTCGTTATCACAAAAACGCGCCCTGGAGCTTTTTATTTGACAGAACTAGATGATATTTTACGACAAATGGGAATTGATACGGTTGCAATTTGTGGACTTTTGTCGTTTATGTGTTGTGATACCACTGCGAGGGAAGCTCATGCTAGAGGTTACAAGGTCCTGTTTGTAAAGGATGCAACAGGAGCCATTGATATCAACAACATCCCTGCAGAAACAGTCCATAATGTTGTATGCGCTGTACAGGCTTGGATGTTTTCCGATGTGATTACAACAGATGACTTCATAGGAGGGGCTTAGGTCCTTTAAAACCCAGGCTCAGAGTCCGAAGAAAGAGTGATTTGAAGCAGTCTTGCGCATCATCGAGGCCATGGGGTATTCGAAGGGCTACCTCAGGGACGGGGTAGAGCAGGCGAGCATGGATAAGTGGTTCTAATCTTCCGGCTGGATCATCCATATGAGGATGTACAAAATCGTTATTGCAATCACCGCTGCGCTGGCATACTCTATCGGGGTCATAATCAATAGTAAATCCCCCATATTAAAAAAACTTAACGGCCTGTCCTCGAAGACCGCTTTGAGCCATACTGCCAGTGCAAGGGTGGAGACGCGAGGAGGTCTACTTTGGAAAGAAACCCCCGGAGAAAAGAAGATATATTTAATCTCATTCGCGACAGCGACGACAATACTAGGGTGGTAGACACGCCGAAGGGGCTACCGCCCCTAACGGCTTACCCCGGGCGGTCCTTCGGACCCGCAATATCCTCTCTCTCATTCGCGACAGCGACGACAATACTAGGGTGGAGACGCGAGCAATCATTCATTCCAGCTGATGAGAACAGCTTGATTGCGAGTGGATCCAATGGACCTGCCGGGATTTGAACCCGGGGCTTCGACCTTGCGAAGGTCGCACTCTTCCAGGCTGAGTTACAGGCCCGTCTCTTTTAATCAATTCCCTGAAAATATTTAACCCTATCGCGGCTTTCAGGCTCCGTCCACCGGCAGGCTCACGTAGAAGATGCTCCCGCCCCCGGGGTTCTCCTCCACCCAGATCCTCCCATTGTGCAGCTCCACGATGTGCTTGGCAACCGTCAGGCCGGTCCCGGTGCCCCCGTAACGTCTCCTGATGGAATGGTCCAGCTGGGTCAGGGGCTCGAATATCACGGCCACGTCCTCGGGGTCTATCCCCTCTCCCTGGTCGGCCACGGCCAGGACGATGTTCCCATCCTGGCATCTGGCGGTGATATCCACCGTCCCACCCACTTTATTGAACTTCACGGCGTTGTCAATCAGGTTGAGGATTGCAAGGTACAGTTTATTCTGGTCCGCCGTAATCTGGGGCAGGTCTTCAGGTATGGAAAGGTTGCAGGAGATGGACTTCTGCCTCACCTGGTAATCCAGGGCGTTCAGGGCCTTCTCTATGATGGCGCGCAGTTCCACCCTGTCATAGAAGAGCTTGAGGTTCTCGGCATAGATGAGGGAAAGGGTGACGAGGTTCTCGATGATATGGTTCTGCCGGTCCAGGGACCTCAGAACCCTCTTCAGCAGCTCCTCCCTCATCTCCGGGTCGTCCTTGGTCAGCGCCAGCTCCACCGACCCCTGGGCAACGGTCAGTGGTGTCCGCAGTTCATGGGAGAGGTTGGATATGATATCTATCTTCATCTGGTTCAGGTCCTGCAGCTCCTTGTGGGCCTTGGCCAGTTCCTCATCTGCCCACAGGACGTCGGTGAGGTCCCGGGTCACATGGATGTACTGCCGGTACTCCCCGTCCCTGTCCTTTATGGGATGGACCTCCACCTCCACGAAGACCTTGCCCCCGTGTTTGTCGAAATGGGTATGCTGGACCCTGTATGGCCGGCCTGTCCTTTTCACCTCGTCGATGGGGCAGACCGCCTGGGGCGGCTGGCAGGGCGTGTCCCGGCGGTGGGTCACCTCATAGCAGGTCTTTCCGATTATCTGCTCCATGGTGTAGCCGGTGGCGTCCAGCACGGCCTGGTTCGCCCACAGTATCCTCAGGTCCCTGGATATGATGAAGATGCCATCGGATATCCTCTGGGCGATGTCTTCCATCATCCTCCTGGTTGGCCAGAGTCCATCATGCACCTCTCTCATGATAAACGAGAAGAACCGCCCGCCCCCCACGGCTCCACGGATAGAGGGAATATTCCAGGAAGACCTCTTTGCCGTCCCTCACAATCCCGAGGACACCCCCGGTGCCTTCATGCCCGCCGTTTTTGACCTCCTCGAAATCCTCCCTGAACCTCTTCCGGTCCTCCTCTGCCAGGATGAGCCCGAAGGGCCGGCCCACGACCCCCTCTGCCGGACGGCCGAGGAGTCTTTCTGCGGCAGGGTTCATCCCTTTGATGCAGCCCTTTTCGTCGAGGGTTACTATTGCAACACCTGCCAGCTTCAATATGTTCTCCAGGTGCTCATGGGGTATCTCCATCTTGGCTTCCTGTGCCTCTCCAGGTCCCCGGACCATGGACGAGGTCTCGTTTATTTCAGTCATCTTGCAGGTTCCCGGCTGTCAAATTTTCCCTTCCCTGCATTGAAATATACTTCTATAACATATTAAATAATTTGCGGACCGTGCGGACCTGCTTTGCCCGGAGGCCGGGGAGGGGACGAACATGTTCGCAGAAACAGAGATAATAGAAGAGCAGATACCTCCTTGGGAGGTGAATATGAATGACTATGTTCTGTAACCAGTGCGAGCAGGTGGCCAAAGGCGGGGCCTGCACGACCATCGGAACCTGCGGCAAGAACGAGGACATCCACTCACTCCAGTGGATTCTGACCTATGGGCTCAAAGGCATTGCCGCCTATGCCTACCATGCCCGGATACTGGGCAGGCGCGACGAGGACGTGGACGCCTTCATGCACGAGGGCCTGTTCAAGACCCGACCAACGTGGACTTCGACCTCGACGACCACATCAGGATGGCCCTGAAAGCCGGGGAGATGAACCTGAAGGCCATGGACATCCTGGACCAGGCCAACACCGAGCACTTCGGCGACCCGGAGCCCACCGAGGTCCCCACAGGCACGGTGAAGGGCCCGGGGATACTTGTGACCGGCCACGACCTCCTGGACCTGGAGGAGCTCCTCAAGCAGACCGAGGGCACCGGGGTCAATGTCTATACCCACGGCGAGATGCTCCCTGCCCACGGCTACCCGGAGCTCAAGAAATACGGGCACCTGGTGGGCAACTACGGCGGGGCCTGGCAGAGGCAGAAGAAGGAGTTCGACGAGTTCGGGGGCGCAATCCTGGCAACGACCAACTGCGTCCTCATCCCTTCGGACGGGTACAGGGACCGCCTCTTCACCACCGGGATTGCGGCGGTGGAGGGTGTGAGGCACATCGACGACCGCAGGGACTTCTCCCCCATAATCGAGAAGGCCCTGGAGCTGGGGGACCTCCCGGATGCCCCGGGCAGGCCGCTGGTGACAGGGTTCCACCACAAGGCAGTCCTTGGCCTGGCCGACAAGGTGGTCCAGGCGGTCAAGGACGGCAGGATCAGGCGGTTCTTCCTCATCGGCGGCTGCGACGGGGCCAGGTCCGGCCGGAGCTACTACACAGAGCTGGCAGAGAAGGTCCCCGATGACTGCGTCATCCTGACCCTGGGCTGCGGGAAGTACCGGTTCAACCACATGGACTTCGGCGACATCGACGGCATCCCGAGGCTCCTGGACATGGGGCAGTGCAACAACGCATACTCCGCCATCCAGGTGGCGGTGGCCCTGGCGGAAGCATTCGACTGCGGTGTCAACGACCTGCCTCTGTCAATAGTGCTGTCGTGGTTCGAGCAGAAGGCGGTGGCCATCCTCCTGACCCTCCTCCACCTCGGGGTGAGGAACATCAGGATAGGGCCGACGCCCCCGGCCTTCATAACCCCCAACGTCCTCAGGGTGCTCCAGGACAACTACAACCTGATGCTGACCGGGGACGTTGACGAGGACCTGGAGGCCATGCTGAGAGGGGAGTAAACCCGGACAGAGGAGGATTTTTCCTCCTTTTTTCTCCTTTCTTCTAAAGGTCTCCGAACTACTCAAAATCCTTCGACCTCAATCCCCAAGGACCTCTATCTCGAGCCTCCTGCTCTCCACCGGGAAGAGGCGCAGCAGGCCGTCCTTTTTCAGGTTCATGAACTCGGCGATTTCCTTGGGGATGCGGATCACCAGGGAATTCCCGGATTTGGAGACCTTCACGTTTCTTTCCAGCCCAAATATCCTTTTTGCCTTGACCTCCTCCTCTATCTCCTTCATGGTTTCCTGGGACAGATACTCGGACCCGCAGGAGGTGCAGATTTCACATTCCCTAAGCCCGAAATCTATACCGAAGAACTCCACCGCACACTGGGATTTTTTCAACGTCCCGCCGCAGGTGCAGGGGTAGGGCATGACTTCCTCTTCCATTTACATCACCATAGTTTCACCGTAATGGGATAGATTTTCCTAATCTTTTTGGCCCTCCTTTCATCATAAACCACGCTGTAATGCCTGTGAAAAGCCTCCATCAGCTTGGTTTCCTTCTGTTTCACTTTCTTTCCCTTCAAGAGGGCCTCCTTGACCTCATGCACCGATATCCCCCGGAGCCACATCCGTTCAAGACAGTGCTTGCAGCGCTTGTGGTCCCAGTTGATTTTCAATGTCATGTTACATGTATTATTTGTAATATTTTATAATATTAACGTCATCATGGTC
>JAADFM010000138.1 GCA_013152845.1 Methanobacteriota archaeon
CCAGCTCCTTAGGGAGGGTGATGGTCTTCTTGACATACATCTTTTATACCTCTTTAATACGTATTGAGGTTAACGAGTACAGGTTTTTCAATACTTCCTCAAGTCGTGTACTCCGCATTGATTTTCACGTAATCGTAGCCCAGGTCGCAACCGAAGGCCGTCGCCTCCCCCTCTCCCATGGCCAGGTCGGCGGTGATGTGAATCTCCTTCTCCTTCATCACCTCCTCGGCCAGTTTCAGCTCTTCCGTGCCCTCCAGTGCCAGGGGCTCGCCGTCCCTCACCAGGCAGACCTCCCTCTCCCTGCCCCTGAGATAGAGGCTCACCTTCCCGGGGTCCATCTCGGCCCCCGAGTAGCCCAGTGCGGCAATGATGCGCCCCCAGTTGGGGTCGGAGCCGAAGACTGCGGTCTTCACCAGGCTCGAGCCCGCCACCGCCCTGGCCGCCGCCGCCGCATCCTCCCTGGTGGCCGCATTCCTCACCGTGACCTCGAGGTACTTTGTGGCCCCCTCCCCGTCCCTTGCTATCATCCTGGCCAGCTCACGGCAGACCCGGTCCAGGGCCTTTTGGAAGTTCTCGTCGATGTCCTTGTTCCCTGCCGTCCCGCCCGCTAGGAGGCACACCATGTCGTTGGTGCTCATGTCCCCGTCCACAACGGTCATGTTGAAGGAGAGCTCCACGGCCTCCCGCAGGACGGACTGGATTCTGTCCCCCGGGATGCGCGCGTCGGTTGTAAGGAAACAGAACATGGTGGCATGGACAAGGCCCGGGGCGATCATCCCCGCACCCTTGGCGATGCCCCCGATGTGGACCTCCTCGCCGGTCTCCAGGGTTGTCCTTACCGAATACATCTTGGGCACGGTATCGGTGGTCATGATGGCCTTCGCCGCCGCTAGGGAGGCATCACGGGAGGATGCGGGTTCCGGCATCTCCTCCAGCAGGGCTTCTATGGCATCCATGTCCAGCCTGCGCCCGATGACCCCGGTTGAGTTTACGATGTAGTCCTGCGGGGAGCTGCCGAAGCGCCCGGCGGCGAGCCGGCACATCTCCCTGGCGTCCTCAAGCCCCTTCTCCCCGGTGAAGCAGTTGGCGTTGCCGGAGCTGGCCACGACCCCCCGCGCCTTTCCCCTCCCGGCATGCCCCAGGGACACCAGGACGGGGGCGGCCCGCACCCTGTTCGATGTCACCATGAGGGCGCAGTCCGCCTCCCCCTCGCTCAAAATCACGGCCAGACCGTACCCGCCCTTCCTGATGCCGGCGGCCTTGAACCCCGGGACGCAGACCCCCACGTCGGTCTCTTCCATCTCTACCTCTCCACGAGGTCCTGTTTCAGGACCATGAATGAATCCCTGGGAACGTCGCGGTCCACCACGACCCCGGGGCCTATCATGGTGTTGGAGCCTATCTTGCGCCCGGAGTTTATCATGACGTTGAGGCCCAGCTTCACGTTGTCCCCGATGACGGTGCCCAGCTTGCGCCTGCCCGAATCCACCAGCTCCCCCTTCAGGCGCATCTTCACATTGGCGCTGTCCAGGCGCAGGTTGCCCACCTTGGCCCCCGCACCGAAGTTACAGCCCCGCCCCACCACGGAGTCCCCGAGGTATGAGAGGTGTGGGATGCTGGTGCCGTCCATGACGATGCTGTTTTTTATCTCCACCCCGCCTCCCACCCTGCAGTTGTCCCCGATGGTGGCATAGGAGCGCAGGTGTGCGTTTGGCCCCACCGCGGAATTCCTCCCGATGTAGACCGGCCCCTCGATATAGGTCCCGGACCTTATCACCGACCCCTCCCCCAGGTGGAGCTCGCCCTTTATCGCCACGAAATCCTCCACCATGCCCAGGACCTCCATCTCCATGGAGTCCAGGACGGCCTGGTTGGAATCCAGGTAGGTCCAGGGGGTCCCGATATCGAGTAGGGGCCCCTGGACGGTGACGCCTTTGACGGTCCTGCCCTCTTCAATCAGCAGGGAGATGGAATCCGTTATCTCGTACTCGCCCCGGGGCGACTTCCCGGTCCTCTCTATGGCATGGAAGATATCCGGGGAGAAGGCGTAAACACCTGCGTTGGCCAGGTTCGATTTCGGGTCTTCGGGCTTTTCGGTTATCCCCTTCACCAGAGCGCCCTCCAGCTCCACGATGCCGTAGAGGGACGGCTCCTCCACCTCCAGGAGACCCAGCGTGGCCGAAGAACCTTCATGGGCATCCGCCACCGCCCGGATGGCCTCCCGGGGGAGGACGGCGTCCCCGTTGAGTACCAGGAAGTCATCGTCGAATGATGCCTGGCCCACGGCGTGGGCGGTGCCCAGGCGTTCCTCCTGGGTGAGGTAGGATATCCTGGCCCCGAACCTCCCCCCGTCCCCGAAGTGCTCCATTATCTGCCTCCCCAGGTGGCCCACAAGGATGGTGATGTCCCCTATGCCCTCTGCCACAAGGGCCTCGACTATGTGCTCCAAAACAGGCTTGCCGCCCAGGGGCAGCATGCATTTCGCCTGGGTCTCGGTGAGGGGTTCCAGCCTGGTGCCTCTGCCTGCGGCGAGGATGAGGGCCTCCATGGGATATTTTTACGTCCGGCGCCTTTATAAACCTTGGCAAAACCCTGCTTGTGGATGGTTGTGCATAAAACGTAACGAACACCGAAATATCTAATAACCTTGACCTGGGAAACCTTATCAGGGAGTTAGAAAAATGGCAGGAAATCCGCTGGCCGTCGTGGCTACCGAAAAGGGGGAGTTCAGCTTCGAGTTATATGAAAAGAGGGCGCCCCCGTCACCGTCGCCAACTTCATAGAGCTGGCCGAATCCGGGTTCTACGACGGCCTCACCTTCCACCGCTACGAGCCGGGGTTTGTCATCCAGGGCGGTGACCCGAAGGGCGACGGCACCGGGGGTTCGGAGAAGACCATCCCGCTGGAAATCCACCCCGAGCTCAGACACGTGGAGGGGGCGGTGGGCATGGCCCGCTCCCAGGACCCGGACAGCGCCTCCAGCCAGTTCTACATCACCCTGGCCGAGGTGCCCTTCCTCGACGGCCACTATGCCGTATTCGGAAAGGTCACCCAGGGGATGGACGTTGTCAGGTCCTTGAGGGCCGGGGACAGGATGGAGAAGGTCAGGATTGTGCGGTAGGTCCCACCCTCTTTCTCAACTCGGCATATACCGACCGCACCAAAAGGCCCAGGGCGGCCCCCAGAAACCCCAGGTAGGCCAGCATGAACACGAAGCCCAGGGGTGCGAACTTGAAGGAATAAAGGAGGGCGAAGGTGAGGGAGAAATCGGGCCTGATGCGCTGGGCGAGGTAGTCCATGAAGGTCACGAAGAAAAAGACCGCCTTGAGGAAGACGCCAGATGCGCCTCCCTGGACCCTCGGGTAGAAGACGGCATACCCCAGGGTGGAGATGACCCCCACCAGCCAGCCTGCCAGGGCGGTCCTTTCCCCCCCGCCCAGGTCCTGCAAACTCCTAATCTTCCACATCCTTCATGGCTTCTTCGAACTCCCCTTTCATCTCTTCCAGCAGTTCCTGGAGCCTGGCCTCGGTGGCTGCCTCCACGGTGCAGCGGATGAGGGGGGTGGTGTTGGAGGGGCGCAGCAGGGCCCAGCCGTCCCGGAAGACGACCCTGGCCCCGTCGGTGAGGTCCATCTCGGCCCCCCTGGCCTTCAGGTTCTCGATGATGCGCTCCATGACCTTGAACTTCATCCTGTCAGGGCAGGGGAACTTCTCCGCCCTCTTGGGGTAGGAGGGGATCTCGTCCATCAGTTCTGAGAGCTTCTTCTCTGACCTGCTCAGTATCTCCCCCAGGCGCAGCGAGACCGCCATGGGGTCGTCGAAGACGTAGAGCTCGGGCATGAAGTAGTGGGCCGAGGTCTCCATGGCGAAGAGGGCCGAGTGCTCCTTTATGGCCTCGGCCACGAAGACGTCCCCCACCCGCACCCGCTGAACCGTGCCGCCATACTTCGGTATCTCCTCCTCGACTATCATGGAGCACTCCACGTTGGCGATGATGGTGCCCGGGCCCTGCCTCTCCAGGATGTCCCGGGATATGATGATGCCTATCTTCTCGCTCTGGCAGGTGCGCCCCTTATCGTCCACGAAGGCGCAGCGGTCGGCGTCCCCGTCGTAGCCCACCCCGAAGTCCGCACCCATGGAGACCACCGCGGCCTTCAGGTCGGTCAGTGTCCTGTCGTTGGGCTCCGAGGGCCGGCCCGGGAAGGTGCCGTCGGGATAGGAGTGGATGGTCGAGACCTCGGCACCCAGGTCGCGGAAGAGGTAGGGGGCCACCAGGGAGGCGGCTCCGTTTCCGGCGTCAAGGACCACCCTGAAGGGTTTCTTGAACTCGAACCTCTCTTTGAGGAAATCGGAGTACTCCTTGAGGGTGGTCTCGCTGGGGTACTGGACAATCTGTCCAACCCTGTTCCAGGGCGCCTGGACGAACTCCCCCTTCAAGAATATGTCCCTGACCTCCCGGTTCTGGGTGGTGTAGCCGGAGCCGTCGCCGTGGCGGAACCTGATGCCGTTGTACTCCGGCGGGTTGTGGCTGGCCGTTATATAGGCCCCGGCATCGAAGCCCCCGGTGAGGACCTTGAAGTTGGCCACCGGGATGGGCACAAGGCCTGTGACATAGACGTCGCATCCTGTGGATGCCAGGCCCGAGACAAAGGCCTGTTCCATGATCTCGCTGGATGTCCGGGGGTCGCGGCCCACCAGGACCCGGCCACCGCCGCCCAGGTATGTGCCGAAGGCCATGCCGATCCGTGTCACGGTCTCGGCCGTTATCTCCTGGTTGAAGACCGCCCTGATGTCGTAGGCCCTGAAGATGTGCTCGTAGTCCACCTTGAAACCACCAGGGTTAGGTTTTGGTCCCCCGGGATATATAACGGTTATGACTGCCTAGAGGAACTTCCTCCACCCGCATTTCAGGCAGAAAAAGACGTCTGACTCACGGTTGTAGAAGAGGCGCTTGATTACCGTGGTGTTCCCGCAGCTCGGGCACATCTTGGAGGGGATGGGTTCCACCTGGCATATCGAACCTGCAACACTCATCTCGGTATTCTCCTCTCATGGGTAAGTGAAAAAGAGGCCATTTCGGTATATATCACCTTGGTTGACGCCAGCGGCCACCGCAGGTAACAGAAATTATACACATGTTATACCGCAATAAGTAGGAAAATGGAACGCAACAGGCACGGTGCTTACCCGGTCGTT
>JAADFM010000139.1 GCA_013152845.1 Methanobacteriota archaeon
TTGGGCCCCAGGCCCGTGATGTCGGTTCCCTGGAAGTACACCTTCCCGTCGTTGGGCTTGTAGATGCCGGTGATGACGTTTATGAGGGTGGACTTGCCCGCCCCGTTGGGGCCCACAAGGCCGAGGATCTCCCCCTCCCGCACCACCATGTCCACGTTCTTGAGGGCCACAAGGCCGCCGAACTTCTTGGTCACACCCCTTGTCTCCAGCATCCTGCTCCCTCACGCGAAATATTCCTCTATCTCCTCCCTGCCCAGCCGGAAGGCCTTCAGGTTCATGTCCACGGTCTTGGGGGGCACGGAGCTCGATATGGTCTCCTGCAGCGTCTCCATATCCACCGGGAAGCCCTCGCAGGCCGAGGCCGCCCCCAGCAGGACCACGTTGAGGGTCAGGGGGCTGCCTGCCTTCCTTGCCAGGGCGCTGGCGTCGATGGGGTAGACCTCGGCGAACTCCATGAGGGCCATGACCATGTCCTCCACGTTGGGGTAGGGCCCGATATCCTTCTTGGCCCCCACAGGCGGGACGGGTTCGGTGTTCATGATGCACCGGCCGCCATCCTTTAAAAACTCTGCCTGCCGGGCGGCCTCCAGGGGCTCGAAGGCGATGAGGAAATCCGCACCCTTTTTGGGTATCAGGGGCCCGTGGACGTCCCCGATGCGGACGTGGGATACCACGCTGCCGCCCCTCTGGGCCATGCCGTGGGTCTCGGCCCCCATGACCTTGAGCCCCATGGATATGGCGGCGGTGCCTATGAGGTGGGTGGTCAGGAGTATCCCCTGGCCCCCGACACCGGATATGAGGATGTCAGTCCTCATCCTTGACCTCCTTGATGGCCTCGTTGGGGCACACGTGGGCGCACAGGAGGCAGCCCGTGCACAGTGCCTCGTCGATGTATGACTTGCCCTCCTTGAAGTTGATGGCCGGGCACGGGATGAGGTTCTTGCAGGCCCGCTCGTAATAGGTGCCGTTCTGGTCCGGGAACCAGCACTGGCAGTCCCAGTCCTTGCACTTCTCCTCGTCCACCTTGGGCGGGGTCTTCCACAGGCCGAGCTTCTTTGTTGTGAGGGAGCAGGGTTCCTCGGCAATCACCACCGAGACCCCTTTGTAGTCCAGGGCCTCCTGGAAGACCTTGACGGCCTCGTCCACCTGGAAGGGCTTGACCTTCTTGATGAAACCCGCACCACACGCCTTTGCAATCTCGGCGAAGTCCACCTGGTGGGTCTTCTCCCCGGTGGCCGTCACGCCAAGGCCGGGATGGGGCTGGAACCCGGTCATGGCCGTGGCCCGGTTGTCCAGGATGACTACCGTCATGTTTGCCCTGTTGTAGACCGCATTGATGAGGGCCGGGATGCCCGCGTGGAGGAAGGTGGAGTCCCCGATGAATGCCACGATGTTGTCCTTCACCCCTGCCTGGAACATGCCCGCACCCTGGCTGATTCCTGCCCCCATGCACAGGCAGGTGTCCATGGTCCGCAGGGGTTCCAGGACCCCCAGGGTGTAGCACCCGATGTCCCCGGGGTATATCTTCTTCTTTGTTATCTTCTCCAGGGCATAGTAGACCGCCCGGTGGGAGCAGCCCGGGCACATCACCGGCGGCCTGGGCGGGAGTTCCAGCGGGAGCTTGCGGGAAGGGGTCTTGTAGTCCATCCCCAGGAACCGTGCGATGGCCTCCTTGACCCTGTCCACGTTGAGCTCGGATTCCCTGGGTACCAGGTCCTTTCCATGGAGTTCCACGTCCCTGGAGGCGGCAAGACCCCTCACGAAGTCCTCCATGTAGGGCTCCAGCTCCTCCACCACCAGGACCCGGTCCACCCCTTCCAGGAACTCCTCCACCAGGGCCCTGGGCATGGGGTGGGATACGGCCACCTCCAGGACGGAGGGGTTGATGTCCAGCTCCTCCACCGCCTCCCTGACGTAGTTCCGGGATACCCCTGAGGTGATGATGCCGTAGTCATCGCCGGAGCTCATCTGGTTGAGCCCGCTCTTGCTTGCGAACTCCTCCATGGCCTCGAGTTTCCGGTTGAGCACCCCGTGGAGTGGCCGGGCGTGGGAGGGCACGCAGACGAACCTCTCCGGGTCCTTCTCGAACCTCGCCTTCCTCTTCCTGGCGGGCATCTCCCCGAAGGTGACGCTGCCCCTGGCATGGTTCACCCTGGTGGTGGTCCTCAGCATCACCGGGGTCTGGAACTCTTCGGAGATCTCGAAGGCCGTCCTGGTGTACTCCAGGGCGCTCTGGGGGTCGTGGGGTTCCAGGCAGAGTATCTTGGCAAAACGCGCCAGGAGGCGGTTGTCCTGCTCGTTCTGGGAACTGTGGAGGCCGGGGTCGTCGGCCGATACCAGGACCAGCCCGCCCCGGACGCCGGTGTAGGCCAGGGTCACCAGTGGGTCCAGGGCCACGTTGACCCCCACGTGCTTCATGGCCGCCAGGGCCCGCACGCCGCTGTAGGATGCCCCCACCGCCACCTCCAGGGCCACCTTCTCGTTGACACTCCATTCGGCATGGAAACCGAGTCTTTTGGCAAAGGCTGCCAGGGCGTCCAGGACCTCGGAGGAGGGGGTCCCGGGATATGCCGCCGCCACCCCGACACCTGCCTCCATGGCGCCCCTGGCGATGGCGTGGTTGCCCAAAAGGAAATGTACCCTTCCCGGCGCATCCTCTGCAAGGTCGATTCTGGCCATCTTTTCACCATTGGTCAGGGAAGTTTTAAATATTTTGGTTGACCAGGACCTTGAGCCGGTCCAACTCCCCGGCGTCTTCCAGAGAGGTGCTGGCCGCCGCTGCCTTCTTGTGACCCCCGCCGTGGGCGTCCAGGCCTTCCGCCGCCGTCCGGACGAGGCGGTTGAGGTCAAACTCCCCGGACTGGTTGCGCAGTGAGAACCTGGCCCTGCCTTCCATCTCCTGGATTATCACCACCACCCTGTCCGGGTACTCCCCGCTCACCACCGTGGCCACCTGGGACTTCTGGGGGTACCTGGACTCCACTCTGTACCAGACGAGGCGGCCTTCTGCCCTGTGGCGGCGCCGGAAGTCACCGACCAGGCGGCGGAGGTCATCATCAACTGCCTGGAAGTTCTCCAGGAGGGTCCTCGCCGCTTCCGTTTTCCCCATCAGGAACTCTCTTGGCCCCCCTGCCTCCAGCAGTCCACGGAGGGCGAGCTCGCCTCCCCGGTGCCCACCCCAGAGGAAGGAGGCGTTGAGGATGTGGCCGATGCGCCCGAAGGATGTCCTGAAGAGCTTCGGTGTGTCCAGCTCCTTTGTCTCGAAGAGCTCGGGGTAGAGCTCAATGGCCTTCTCCACCAGGTCCGGCCTCTCCAGGGTCCCGTAGTCCAGGATGGTCCCCACCGCCGCCATCCAGAGGTTGCCGGGCTCGCCGAGGGCATCGTAGACCAGGGCCGAGGCAGGCATGGGGCGGCCTTCCAGCAGGGGGTTGAAGTAGAGGGTGGATTCAGGGAAATCGTAGTCCGGCACCGGGTGGTGGTCAAGCATGATGCACCGGACCCCGTGCTCTGCCAGCTCCCGGGCGGAGAGGTCCAGGTCCTTGGCGAAGTCCACCGTGACCACCACGTCGGGCCCCCACTCCTTGATGTCATCCATGAGCTCGGGGGTGATGGCGGCAGAGCCCCGGGTGGAGAGGAAGCCCACCTCGTTCCTCCTCCTGATATAGCCCACCAGCTGGGCGCCGGAGCATATGCCGTCGCAGTCGTTGTGAAAGACCACCATGACCCTCTCTGCCTCGAGGCCTTCCAGGGCCTTCCCGACCTGGTCCATATCACAGGATTGCCCGCCGTATCTTTTATACTTCACCCACACCGCACCAAAAGAATAATATTAAATCAAAACGGATGGATGGACTATGAAGACGTCAAAGATTTCTGGTTTTTACAAGCTTCCCCCCTCCGAGAGGCTGGAAAAGGTCAAGGAGTTTGCGGGCCTCACCGATGAGGAGGCCGGTTCCATCGCCAGCACCGGCGGCATCGCCATGGAGCAGGCGGACCGGATGATAGAGAACGTCATAGGCACCATGGACGTGCCGCTGGGGATTGCCACAAACTTCCTGATAAACGGCAGGGACTACCTCATCCCCATGGCCATCGAGGAACCATCGGTGGTGGCCGCAGCCTCCAATGCCGCCAAGATGGCCCGGGCCAAGGGGGGTTTTCAGACATCATCCACCGAGCCCAGGATGATAGGCCAGATTCAGCTCACAGGTATCGGGGACCCGGAGGAGGCGAAGGAGAGAATCCTGGCCAAAAAGGACGAGCTCCTGGCCCTGGCCAATAAGCAGGACCCGGTCCTTGTGAAGTTCGGCGGCGGGGCCAGGGACCTGGAGGTGCGCCTCATCGAGACCATGAGGGGCAGGATGGTCATCTGCCACATCATCGTGGACTGCCGGGACGCCATGGGGGGCGCTAATGCGGTCAACACCATGGCCGAGGCCATCGCCCCGGAGCTGGAGGAGCTGACCGACGGCAGGGTTTACCTGAGAATCATCTCCAACCTAGCCGTCCACCGTCTAGCCAGGGCCGAGGCCGTCTTCGCCAAGGAGGCCATCGGCGGTCCCGAGGTGGTGGAGGGCGTCCTCGAGGCCTATGCTTTCGCCGCCGCCGACCCCTACCGGGCCGCCACCCACAACAAGGGCATTATGAACGGTATCACCGCCATGGTCTTGGCCACAGGTAACGACACCAGGGCCATCGAGGCCGGGGCCCACGCATATGCCGCTTTGGGCGGGCAGTACAAACCCCTGACCAGCTACGAGAAGAACGAGGACGGGGACCTGGTGGGCCACATCGAGCTGCCCATGGCTGTGGGCCTCATCGGTGGGGCGACGGCCGTCCATCCTGTGGCAAAGGCGTGCGTCAAGGTCCTGGGTGTCAAGACCGCTGGCGAGTTGGGGGAGGTCATGGCTGCGGTAGGCCTTGCCCAGAACTTCGCGGCCCTGCGCGCCTTGGCCACCGAGGGTATCCAGAGAGGGCATATGAGCCTGCACGCCCGCAACATCGCTGTTATGGCCGGGGCCGAGGGTGAGGAAGTCGAGAAGGTGGTAGAGGTCCTGGTGGCAGAGAAGAAGGTCCGCGTGGACAGGGCGAAAGAGGTCCTGAAGGAGATAAGGGGAGGCTGAGAGTGCAGGAGGCCGGTTGTAAAAATCTTCAAGGAAATTATAAATACCTGAAAGGACAATATAATAATGGCGAAGGAGAAATCAGGTAAGGCCAACCGGCCAGCTGACGACAAGCCGAGGGGATTATGGTCTGACCATAAGTCCGACGGATATTGTTGGGAGAGGGCCCAGAGGCCGTTAAAAGGTTGAGATGCTGGATAAATCTTTGGTGCGGTAACCACGCAACAAAGACTATCGGCATCAGGACCTGCCTGACTCCAAATTCGCCTTTTTTTACGACCTCCACAGACCGTGGAGGTTACAGTAGGTCCTTGCCATGACCTCTCCTTTCA
>JAADFM010000140.1 GCA_013152845.1 Methanobacteriota archaeon
CCGATTTTATCCCATGAGGCTCGGGGTGCTCTTTTCCGGGGGAAAGGACTCGACCTATGCCCTCTACAGGGCCATGGAGAAGGAGGAGGTGGTCTGCCTCATCTCCGTGGTCTCGAAGAACAAGGCCAGCTACATGTTCCACACACCGAATATCGGGCTCACCGCCCTCCAGGCAGAGGCCGCCGGCCTGCCGCTGGTCCGGGTGGAGACCGAAGGGGAAAAGGAAGAGGAGCTGGATGACCTGGAGAGGGCCATCAGGGAGGCCAAGGAGCGCCACGGCATAGAGGGTGTGGTCACCGGGGCCATCGCCTCCGTCTACCAGGCCGAGCGGGTCCAGCGGATTTGCGCCGAACTGGACCTCTGGTGCTTCAACCCCCTCTGGCAGAAGGACCAGGAGGAGCTCCTCCACGAGCTCCTGGATGAGGGCTTCAAGGTGATAATCTCCGGGATATCCGCCTACCCCCTGGACGCCTCCTGGCTCGGCCGTGAGCTGGACCGCGAGACCGTCCAGGCCCTGCTCGCCCTCGCCCGGGGCAGGTACGGGATAAGCCCCTCGGGGGAGGGGGGCGAGATAGAGACGACGGTCCTGGACGCCCCCTTCTTCAGGAAGCGCATCCGGGTCCTGGCCAGCGAGATAGAGGCAGAGGGCAGTACCGGGGCCTTCATCATAACCGGGGCGGAGCTGGTGGAGAAATGATACTCATCGTGGACATGAACCGGGAAAAAGACTCCCTGGCCTTCTCCGAGTTCGTCCTGCCCATCGCATCCATCGTAAAGGGGGTGACGGATTACGAGGTGAAACACCACACTGAGCTGGACCTGGAGACGGCGGCAGGATACGAAAAAGTCATCCTCTCCGGCACCCCTTTAAAAGACAGCGCCTACATCGACAGGGTCGAGGATTTCGGCTGGATAAGGGACGCCGGGGTGCCGGTACTGGGGATATGCGCCGGCATGCAGGTCGTGGGCATGGTCTTCGGCTCCTCCCTGGTGGAGTGCCGGGAAATCGGCATGACGGGGATAGAAACCACAGGGAAAAACCCCCTCTTCTCCGGCAGATTCGAGGCCTACGAGCTCCACAGCTACTCGGTTGAGCCCTCCGGCGGTCTCGAGGTGATAGCAAGGTCGGAAAACTGCGTGCAGGGGATAAGGCACGGGGAAATCTACGGCGTCCTCTTCCATCCCGAGGTCAGGAACAAGGAGATAGTGGAGCGGTTCGTAAAGGGCCAAAACGGGCCGTTAAAATAAAAAATGAAAGGGGCGGGCCCCTTCTCTCACGGTTTATATGGCCTCTTTGCCCTCGCCCACCATACAAGCACGACGAAAGGTTTTTTATGTTAACAGTCGAAGGATGTTATGATGGCAACGGACGAGAAAAAGATCATATCCTACCTGGAAGACAGGATTATGGAAGAGTTGAAGCCCATCGTAAGGGACATGGTCAGGGAGGAGGTTGAGACCTACCAAGTGATGAGGCTTTCTGAGAAGTCCTTTGCCGAGTTGTGGGACAACGAGGAGGACAGCATTTGGGATGAATATTGATAAAGGGGACCTACTTCTCGTTAACTTCCCTTTCACCAATTTTGAAGATTTCAAAAGGAGGCCGGTTCTGGTCGTTTCAGGGGAAGTCGTCAACAAGAAGACCCGGGACCTTGTTGTGTGCGCTGTTACCACCAATCCAATCCACAGGGATTTCGGGGTGGGGATTTCACAGGATGACCTTTCAGAGGGGCATTTGAAAAAGGACAGCATCGTCAAGACTTCCCATATTGCAACAATAAGCAAATCCATAGTGATTAAGAGAATCGGGACTTTGAATGAGGATAAAATGGAGGAGATACTGGAAAGCCTCTGCGGTGTCTTCAAGGACTAGTCTCCAGGAGAGGTAGCAGTATCTTGCGCCATTCTCCCAGACTGGCATGCACCCCACATATTTCCAGAAATCCTCCCCCGTAGTAGACTTCAAGGCCGTTGCTGCAATCCCCGCATTTGATGAGATATCTGGGGGACATCTTCCCTTCCCCCTTCCTGTGCCAGACCCTTAGTTTATATCCGCCAACCCCATCATTTTGGAACATTTTTTTGTTAAGTCCAGCTGCCATTTTTAAATCTGTCAAAATCCCCCACTATAAACCTTTCATCACTTCAGTTAGTTATCATAAAAAAATGGAGGGGGATGAGCCCCCTTTATATCGCCTCTTTGTCCCGTTCGCCGGTGCGCACCCGGACGATTCTCTCGATGGGGGAGACGAATATCTTGCCGTCGCCCACCATCCCGGTCTTGGCGGCCTGGCAGATGGCGTCCACGACTTCGTCCACCTTCTCTGCCCCCACCACCACCTCAACCTTGGCCTTCGGCAGGAGGTCCACCCTGAACTCCCTGCCGCGCCACTGCTGGGTGATGCCCTTCTGGCGCCCCCGGCCCTTGACCTCGGTCAGGGTCATCCCCACGCACCCGATCTTTTCCAGGGCCAGCTTGACGGCGTCCACCTTGTCGGGCCTGATTATCGCCACAACTCTCTTCATCTATCTCACCTCGATGTAATGAACTCTTCAGGGTAGGCATCGGTCCTGTGGAATGCCAGGTCCAGGCCCCTCATCTCGTCGGCCTCCGATACCCTCAGGCCCATTATTGCATCCAGGCCCTTATATAGTATGAGCCCGGCCAGGACCGCATAGACCACGGCGATACCGGTGCCGGCCAGCTGGGAGAGGAAGGAGACGCCTCCCAGACCCCAAAAAGCGGGCAGGCCGAAGATACCGGCCGCGATGCCGCCCCAGGCCCCGCAGAGCCCGTGGAGGACCCAGACACCGCAGACGTCATCCAGCTTGAGGGTGTCTATCTCGAATGCAAATCCCCGGACGAAGATGGCCCCTGCCACCCCGCCCACCGCCAGCGCCCCCAGGGGGTGGTAGATGTCACTCCCGGAGCAGACGGCCACAAGACCCGCCAGGACCCCGTTGTGGATGAAGCCCGGGTCGTTTTTGGACATGAGAGCTGCAATCAGCCCGCCGCCGCACATGGCCAGGGTGGAATTGGCTGCCACCAGGGCGATGTTCAGGTTGCCCAGGGCAGCGGCCGAGGCCACGTTGAACCCGTACCATCCCACCGCCAGGAACCAGGAGCCCAACGCCACGTAGGGGATGGAGTGGATGGGGAACTCCGCCACCCTTCCCTCCACGAACCTGCCCAGGCGGGGGCCGAGGACCATGACCGCCGGCAGGGCAAGCCACCCGCCGATGGCGTGGACCACCACCGAGCCCGCAAAGTCGTGGAAGGGGGAGCCGAACATCCCCGCCAGGAGCCCGCCCTCTGCTCCCAGGGGGTTCCCCAGCACGGCGGAGGGGTCCCACACCAGCCCCTCGAAGAAGGGATAGATGAGGGCGGTGACAAATACCCCGGCAGTTAGATGAGCCCGGAACTTGATGCGCTCTGCCACCCCGCCGGAGATGATGGCGATGGCCGCGGTGGCAAAGGTCAGCATGAAGAAGTAGTGGGCCAGGTTGTACTGGAGCCCCGCCGACTCTATCTCCAGGGCACTCATGCCCGCAAACCATATCCCGTGGGCGAGACCGTAGCCCAGGACGAAGTAGCCGATGCCTGCCACCGCCCACTCCATGATGATCTTGTTGAAGGCGTTGACCACGTTCTTGCGCCTGACAAGGCCGGCCTCCAGGAATGCGAAGCCGGCGTGCATGGAAAAGACCAGTACACCCCCCCATATCAGGAAGAAGATGCTGCTTGAGGTCTGGAAGATCTCAGGGTCTATCATAGTTTACCTCC
>JAADFM010000141.1 GCA_013152845.1 Methanobacteriota archaeon
GGGAGTGTCGCATGTGGGAAGAAGTCGACCGGCATTTTGAGAAATTTCCGGGCCAGAGAAAGGTTGCCCGTTTCATCTTCGGGAGGGGGTTCCAGGTCAACGAGGAGGGCAAGGTGGTCAGCGGCAGGGTCGAGATCCCCTACTCCCAGATAGCCCGGGAGCTGAAGATAGACCGCCGGGTGGTGGAGAGCACGGCCAAGCGAATCGCCAGGGAAAAAGGGCTCTCCGAGATATTCAAAAACCTCAAATCCATCCCCTTCCTCAGGGACATCGCCCCCCAGCTGGGCCTGAGCGTCATCATCATCGTCCCCGACGATGCCGCAAGGCCGGGCATCATCGGAAAGGTGGCCAGCAAGATTGCAGACCACGGCATAGCCATCCGCCAGGCCATCTCCGACGACCCCTACTTCACCGAGAACCCCCGCCTGACGGTCATAACCGACGGGAAGGTGTCAGGTAAACTCCTCGAGGACATCAAGAAGATAGAAGGTGTCAAAGGGATAACGATTTACTGATCTCCCTCTCCAGGCGCTCGATTTCCTCCTCTATGCCCATGATGGTGCTCTGGTTGTCCACATAATCCATGGTGCTCTCGCAGTGCGGGCACTTGAACTGGTTCTCGGCGGCCATATCGAAAGGTATCTTGCTGTCGTCCACCTTACAGTGGAAAAACACGTTCGAAGACTCGAAAGCCAGCCTCTCCCTCAGCTCGTCCAGCATCCTCCTCTTGCGGGCGAGGATGATATCGTTTATCCTCCCCAGGTCGAGTTTCCAGGTGTATATGTACCACCCGATTTCCTTGTCCTTTGTCCTGACATAGGTGGCCAGCCTGTAATCGTATAGCTTGTAGAGAATCTTCCTTACGATGTTCAGCTTCAGGTCGGTCTCCTCGGCCAGCTCCTCGTCCGTGGCCTCTCTCCCGCAGAGGGCGCTGACTATATCCAGTCCTTCCGGACCTACCAGTTCACTGAGGAACTGCTTTGTCTCTGGATTTTCGAGGGAAGACTTTCCATTGTTCTCCAAGGTGTGTCACCTTTTTCCTTTTCTCCCCCCATTACTATTCATATTCTTTATTATTAAATTTTGTGCATAACCCTTTTGATATCCCTTATGCGCGATTCTGCCAGTGAGATTGCGGTCGTCTGGTCCACTCCAGAGCTGATGACGGTTGTCACGGGTTCCCCCCTTTCGATGATGACGTCCTGGTATGGGATATCGTGGGTCATCGGCCTGGTATCCCTGACAATCACCCGCTCCCCTGCAAAGAGGGTCATCCGCACACAGCACCCCTTCCCCTGCGGGACCTCCACCAGCTCGCCTCGGCATGCCCTGATGTGGGCGTCCACCAGGTTGATGCCGTGGACCATCTCCACGCAGTCGAATGTCCCCTGGAACCTGGGATTGACCTCCATGAAATAGGGCTTTCTGCCAAGGACCAGGTCGACACCTGACCAGCCCTTCACCCTGAACAGTTCGGTTATCTCCTCCACCTGCTGCAGGACCCCCTCATCCAGTGGCCTGCCCAGGGGGACGATGCTCCCGCAGTAGGTAAATCCGCCCTGGTTCAGGAAACCGCTCCCCAGTATCTGCCGGCTGGTGGAGATGACCGCGGCTTCCCGCCCGGTGGAAAGGGTCGAGACACTCACCGGCGTGCCCTCCACGAACTCCTGGACCAGGTAGGGTCTGTCCAGCTCGGGCAGCATGCCCTCATCCTCCACCAGGAGGACCCTCCTGCCCCCACCCCCCCGGGCGGGCTTCAGGACCACGGGATAGCCTATCTCCCCGGCGGCTTCCTCCGCCTCGTCCCTTGACCCCACGACCCTTGTCTCCGGGAGGGAGAACCCCTTCCCTTCCAGTTTCCTGAACTGGTATGCCTTGTCCTTGACCCTGGCAACCCGTCCCGGCCTGGTACCGATGACGTCCCCCTCCCATATATCCAGGGTTGAGGTCAGGACGGTCCCATTCCAGGCCCTCCGCCAGCTCCTTCAACCTCTCGTCGGAATAGTTCTCCGAGAACCTGCCCATGGATTCATAGGGCCTCTGCGCCACTATGGACCTGGAGAGGTCGGCGGCCTCCCTGACGTCCCTTGAGCCGAAATAGTCAACTGAGCATACGCCGTGCCCGGCCTTCTTTGCAGAGACCACCGCAGGCCGGGTATGGACCCCTACGAACAGGAGATTCATGATGTCCTGACCCTTTTGCCTTCCTTGGAGGGGATAATCCTCATGGAGCCGCCGAAATCGCGTTTCATCCCCTCCCCCTCATAATACCTGTCCAGGAATATGGCCAGGGCACTTATCTCAGAATGGGGCTGGTTGCCGACTGCCACGTTGTAGTCCGCCATCCTGTAGACGTCCCCTGGGACCTTCTCGGAGCCCACCACCACCAGGATATCTTCGCCCGAGCCTCTGATTTCGCCGATGACGTCGTCCACCGGGAGCCCGTACATGGTCAGATGGACCACCTTGCCACCCCAGTCCCGGATGCACCCCTTCCAGCTGTCGACGACCTCGATATGGAACTCACCGCCCCACCTCCGGCAGACATCCTCCACCGATTCCTCCACCGTCCTGTCCCGCTCCAGCAGGTACATCCCGGAAGCCCCGAAGGCCCTGCCAACAAGGGCCAGGTGGGTTGTGACCCGCTTGTCCCTTGCCGGCCTGTGGCCCAGGCGCAGAATCTTTACAGATGGGATAGGATTTCCTCCTTTCCGAACCTGAGCGTGATGTTGCGGGTCCTGCCCTTTTTCCCCCTGCCGGAGTAGGTGGCATCCAGGAGGCGTATGGCCTCCAGCTTTTCGAGGACCCTGTAAAACGTCGTATAGCTCTCCCCCGAGGCCTCCTTGTATGACTCATAGAGCCTGCCGGAGTCCACCGTCTCCTCGTCCAACCCGGCCAGGACCTCCAGGAGGCGTTTCTCCTCCCGGGAGAGGGTGTCTATCATTGACCCGAGGCCGGTGGTTTTGGCAGGGCCCAGGGCCTCTTCGATGTGCCTTGGTTCAATCCTCCTCAATCCCTCGGCCTCGGCAGCCAGGGCAGCCCGCCTCAGCAGTTCGATGCCCAGGCGCAGGTCCCCCCTCTCATAGGCGACCTCTGCGGCCCTCTCCACCAGCTCATCGGAGATGACCCCCGGGGAGAAGCCCAGGGTGCACCGGTTCTTGAGGATGTCGTAAATCTGGTAGGGGGGAAAGAATATCTCCCGGGGCTGGAACATGGAGCGCACCTTGTCGTCGATTTTGTAGTTGAACTCGGTATCGGAGACTATCCCGAACAACCCGGTCCTCGCCCCGGGATAGACCTCATGGGCCCGGAGGATGTCGTACATGATCTCGTTGGCATGGCGGTCGAAGAAGAGGTAGTTCATGTCGTCCAGGACGGCTATGAGGCATCTGCCGTCCTTGATCAGGCGCTTGAAAATGGCCTCATAGACCCTCTTGAAGGGGACGCCGGTCTCGGGCGGCAGGTGGCCCACCACCTGTTCGTGAATCTGGGAGAATATGGCGAACCGGGAGGTGTGAATCTGGCAGTTTATGTGGGCGAGGACCACCCTCCCTCCTTCAGGGATTTCCCCCAGCTGTTCGGCCAGTTTCTGGATGGCGGTGGTCTTCCCGGTGGCCGGGGGCCCGTATATCAGGGCGTTGATGGGCCTGCTGCCCTTAAGCCCCGGGCGGATGGCCGCTGCAATGGCCTCCACCTGGGCGTTCCTGTGGATGTAGCTTTCTGGAACGTACTGAGGGTCGAATACCAGGTGGTCCCGGAACAGGCTTTCATCCCCTGCAAGGAGGTCCTTGAAGGTCTTCCCCATGGACGACATTCTTTCTCACCACCGTATATATTTTTTGATTAAAAAATGTGAGAGGGGCTTACCAGGGGGTAAAGGTAAGATGGACTCCCCTCTCACGGGTAAACTGCAACAGGGTCGGGAACCGGGTGGGTCTGGGCATCCAGGAGTCCTGCCTCGGGTCTGCGCTTTATCTGGACGCAGTCCATGCACACGCTGCGCTCGATGATGACCTCCTCCTCGGTCCGCACCTCGGCCTCGGAAACAACGAGGCTGGAGTAATCGGTACCGCAGCCGGGGCACCCCGCGTGCCCCTCCCCGGCATCGAGCCTCTCGCCGCACCACATACAGTAGAGTTCCATGGTTTTCATCACCTGAATCAAAGGTGCACCTCCTCCATATATCCTCTTTGTCCGAGAGGGCACGGGAAAAGTAATGCCAAGATTTTTAAGTGCAGGGGGCCATATTAGAGTGGGGTGAAATCCATGGCCGAAGAGATAGGAAAGGTATTCACGTATTTCAGCAAGATTGGTGTGGCCGGGATAAAGATTACCGGCGGCTCCCTCAAGCTGGGAGATACCATCAGGATAAAAGGTGCCACCACCGACTTCGAGATGACTGTGGAGTCCATGCAGATAGACAGGGACTCCGTCGAGGAGGTCGGCCCCGGCCAGGAGGTCGGGATAAAGGTAAAGGACAGGGTCAGGCCAAACGACGTGGTCTACAAGCTCTAGCGCCTGCGGGAGAGCCCGGAGAGCCGGCCTGCACAAAGCTTATTAATCAGTTTCAGGGGTAGAGGATTGCAGAGCTGATTCAGATGATATTCGACAAGGTTGAAGAAAAGGATGTTACAAGGGCCATAACCGAGGGGTTCCTCAAGGACTTCTCCAGCTATGCCGAAAACGATGTGGTTATAGTAGGGGGCGGACCCTCCGGGCTTACGGCGGCAAAGGAGCTGGCCTCCCAGGGGATAAAGACCCTGATCATCGAGCGCAACAACTACCTGGGCGGCGGCTTCTGGATAGGCGGATACCTCATGAACAAGATAACGGTCCGGGCCCCGGGTCAGGAGGTCCTGGACGAAATCGGCGTCCCCTACGAGAAGTTCACAGAGGGGCTTTACGTCTGCGACGGCCCCCACGCATGCTCCAAGCTCATCGCCGCAGCCTGCGATGCCGGGGCGAAGATTCTCAACATGACCAAGGTGGACGACGTGGTCCTGCGGGAGGAGAACCGGGTGGCCGGGGTGGTCATCAACTGGACCCCTATCTCGGCCCTGCCCAGGGAAATCACCTGTGTTGACCCCATATCCGTCCAGGCAAAGGTGGTCATCGACGGCACAGGCCACGACGCCGAGGTGGTGGCCGCCCTGGAGAGGCGCGGCCTCATAAAGACCAAGGGCTTCGGCGCCATGTGGGTGGAGAAATCCGAGGATGCGGTCGTGGAGCACACCGGCGAGTGCCACCCGGGCCTTGTGGTCATGGGGATGGCGGCCAGCACCCTCTACGGCCTGCCCAGGATGGGACCCACCTTCGGGGCCATGCTCCTCTCTGGCAAGAAGGCCGCCGAGGCGGCCATGGAGATCCTCGAGAGAGAGGGGTAGGCTCAAAACATTTTCCCCTATCCCCCTTATGGAATTCCTCCTTTACAACGAGTCCCGCAGCGATGCCCTGTCCCTGGAGGAGGTGGGGGCATACCTCGAGGACAGGTTCCCGGGTGCAGGGGTCGGGGTAAAAAACGGGTTCATAGGGAGATATTACCGGGGGGACCCGGCGCAGCTGGCGGAGAGGATGGCCCGGCTGAGGGTCACGGACCCTTCAAGGCCATTCACCCCCAATGAGCCGGTCTACGGCGAGGTGCAGTTCGAGCTGCGGGTCCTGGAGGGGAAGGCGAGCCCGGCCGGCCTGCTCTACGACGGGCCGAGGATGGCCGGCACTACCGGGGGATGCTGCCGGCGGGGCTACGTTCCCTTGACATCTTCCACATCGTCTTCACCGACCGCCTCCTGGGGAGCTTCGACCCCCACGACCTCAGGTACCACGCCAGGGTGAACATCTGCGGCTAACTTAATATCCATGACGGGTCTGGTGGAGGCCCCGGCAAAACCGAAGGAGTTCTACCTGGAAAAGCAGTTCCACGCCACCGGGGACGCCGCAGGTCTTGAGGCCCTCAAGGAGAAGTACAGGGGGCGGTTCCTGGACTACGGCGACCCCAGGACCACCGAGGTGGTGAAGGGATACGTGATGCAGGCGGTGTTCTACCAGCTCACCGGGGAGGCCTTCTGCCCTGAGAAGAGGTGCAGGCTCTACAACGCGCACTGGCAGGAGGAGGTCCTGGCCCAGCTGTCAGAGCCGGAGTTCTGCCCGGCACACCGGCGCAGACTCGAGGCCCTCGCCAGGGGCTGATTTTTACAATATCTCTTTAACTATGTTAGTGTTCTAAGATGTTCCGCTCCTATTGATAAAAACAAAGGAAGGGATTGCACAAAGATGAGTGAAGTAGAGGTTGCACCAGGGAAAAATGTAGAGTTTGGTCACTCTGCCCCAGGCAAGGAGGAAGGGAGGTCCGTGAGGATGAAGATAGCGGATATCATCTACATCCTGGACATCCAGAACAAGAACAAGCACATCGACAGGGTCCTTGCCAAGTACGGGGTGGAGGTCGGCACTGGACAGGATAAAATCAGAGCTGGTCAAGGGCCAGTGGAAGGTCATCCGGAACTAGTTTTCCGTCAGGAATGTTTAAATATCTTCCCAGCACATTTATATACCGGGAAGAGAATGGGGAAAACGACGAAGAGGGTATACCAGTGCCGGGTATGCGAGGCAGTGGTGGAGGCAGACCCTACACATGAGTGCGGGGTCTCCCTTTTGACCAGGGAGAGGGCGCCAACCCACCACGGCCAGCCCATGATGGAAATCGTGGACCTGGACTGAAAGGAAGGCAGGTTTAAATAAGACAGGGGCGATTTACGTCCATGCTGAGCCACAGGAACAACTACCTACTCTGTGATGAGCACGCCAGGGCCATCTCCAGGAAGGAGGGCAAGGTCTATATCCCCATGGAGCGCTTCAGGAACGGGGCCGAGTTCTGCTGCGGCAAGTGCGCCAGGGAGGGAATCGAGACCCAGGCAGAGGTCCTGGTCCTGATAAGGGATTCCATGGAGACCAGCCTCACCCACCTGAGGTACTACCTGAACCTGGACCTGGAGGGGATTACCTATGAGGATTTCCTGCCCCTGGGGGAGTATTAGATTGGACCCGGGTTTTTTTATAGTTAGGATTACGCAGTTATCTGAGGTGACGGAAAAATGCAGTTTTCAGCTGTTGTGACCAAGGGGGAAAAATATTATGTCTCCCACTGCCCGGAGCTTGACATCGCCAGCCAGGGGGAGAGCGTGGAGGAGGCCCTTGACAACCTCAAAGAAGCCATCGAGCTGTATATAGAGGATGAGGAGGCAGAGGTACCCAAACAGGGCTTCAAGCCCCTGGTTACCCTCGTGGAGGTGGGGGAGGTTGAAGGCGCCGGTAGTGTCAGGGCGTAAGGTCGTAAAGGCCCTGACAAAGCTGGGATTTCGCGTGGTCGGCCAAAAGGGCTCTCACATAAGGCTGAAAAAGAAGGGGAAGGAACGCACATTGATTGTCATTGTCCCGAACCACAAGGAACTGGATAAAGGGACTCTTAAATCTATCTTGCGCCAGTCCAACACCAAGCTGGAAGAACTGATGAAGTATCTGGTTGTGATGGAGTGAATAATTCCTGATAGCGACTTGCTCGGGCCTTGATTCTTTTGTCTAAACGCCCGGATGCGGATTTGAATTTTCCCAAATCTGGAAATTTTTATATTAACAATAAACTAATTATATTTATGCAGAACTTTAATTTAAAAATGGTTAAACACGAAAAAAGGGGGAGACTTGGTTTTAAAACATCAAGAGATGTGAGTAGAATAGCACGAGAATTTATTATCGAAGTTCTTGAATTTACGACAAAAAATTGCATGAAACACTTTCAATATACAAATAGATACACCTTTTTTGAAGGGGAGTTACCTTTTCATTCAGTAATGTGTCCCGCTGTTTCAAAAGTGGCTGATTCGTTTATTATGGAATACCCAATTAAAAGGAAAAAAAATGAAAAGGAATTAATAGGACGGTTAGATTATTATGCACACTATAGGGATATTGATATTCTATTGGAACTGAAATTGAATACATTTAATACTTACGGGAAATCTTCTACCAGGACTGAGGAAGATCTTCAAATTGCCATCACTCAATTAAAGGAAATTTCGAAATCACATATCAACGAAATTGCCTTAAATGAAAGGAAAATTTTGATAGCTCTTGTTGCAATAGTATTTCAAGATACAATGTATGATAAAGATTTAGAGACGAAGGACTATATCAAAAATTATCTGAATCTCAAATCCCTGAACGGTAATTATCAGAACTTGTTGCGGGGTTCAGGCATCTCAAAGAGGACACTCAATAAAATAAATTTTCTGGGGCGCTGGGACCTCCCTATTAATATGTTGAAGCAGAGTAAAAAAAGAAATATTAAAACACCAGTTATATATCCTCAGGTGGTGTTTATAGGAAATATTTCAGAGATTTAAATACCAAGCTTCCAGAACTCACACTGCGAATCAGG
>JAADFM010000142.1 GCA_013152845.1 Methanobacteriota archaeon
TGGTCTGGGTCCCACTCTCCGTCGGCCTTTTTATCCTGAAAAACATGGATGCGGCCATCGCCATGGCCTTCTTCGGGATACTTGTGCTGACCATCCTGCCGGATATAGTCATCCGCCCCTACATCTCGGGCAAGAAGGGTAAGACCCACCCCTTTGTGGTGCTCCTGGGCTTCGTCTGCGGTCCCCTGGTCTTCGGCGCCATGGGTCTTATAATCGGGCCGGCAATACTCGGCCTTTTCAAGGCAACCATCGATACCTACAAATCCAAGGTCTGGAGGGCAGAACTTGAAGACTATTTTGGTGGTAAACGATGACGGCGTGAACTCCCCGGGTATCCGGGCGGCAGCCGAGGCCGTGAGGGTCCTGGGCAGGGTAGTGGTGGTGGCCCCGGCGGTCCAGCAGAGCGGTGTCGGGCGTTCCATCTCCCTCTTTTCCCCTGTGACCACTGCCGAGGAGAAGCTGGATGACCTGGAGGCCTACTCGGTCTCCGGCACCCCGGTGGATGCCGTGATTGTCGGGACCTATGGAATCCTCGAGAGGCCCCCGGACCTCATCGTCTCGGGGATAAATATCGGCGAAAACCTCAGCTGCGAGGCAACGACCTCCGGCACCGTCGGCGCGGCCCTGGAGGGGGCCAGCCAGGGGATACCCGCCATCGCGGTGTCCCTCCATATAAGCGACAGGGTGAAGTTCGGCTGGAGGCTGCCTGAGCTGGACTTCACCGTATCCCAGGAGGTCTTGAGGAGGGTTGCAGGTTATGTCCTCGAGGAGGGGATGCCCGGGGGCGTGGATGTCCTGAACGTGAACGTCCCCGGGGTGGACCGTGTGCCCCCTGTGGCCATCACGAGGCTGGCCAGGAGGATGTACACCACCAGGGTCAAGGAGCGCTACGACCCCAGGGGCAGGAAATACTACTGGATTGACGGGGACGCCATCTACCAGGCCGAAGAGGGCACCGACGTCCATGCCGTGCGCATGGAGGGCAAGGTCTCCATTACCCCGCTGACACTGGATTTCACCGCCCGGGTGGACACGGCGGTGCAGGGGTTGAAGGACATCTTTTTATAGGCCCATGATAGATTTATCGCTGGCCCTGCCGCCTCAAAAAAGCCCCAGTAGGCTAGTCTGGATAGACTGGGACCCTGCGGAGGTCTCGGCCCGGGTTCAAATCCCGGCTGGGGCATTTGGATCCACTCGCAATCAAGCTGTTCGCACGGGTACCTTCGGAATGATTGCTCGCGTCTCCACCCGAGTATTGTTGTCGCTGTCGCGAATGAGGGAGGGATGCGGGCGTCATCCTCTGAAGTACCGGTAGATTACAAGTATTCCCTTGTAGAAGTAGAGGTAGACGAATATCAGCATCGACAGCTGGAAGAAGAAATGGATAAAGAGGTTCCTCCTCCGCTTCTGGCGCCATACCTCCCCCGCGCACGCGGTACATATGCCGGTCTCGAAATACTCCAGGACCCTGCCGCACCGGCTGCACATCTCGGGTTCGGAATCCTCCCTCTCGGATTTCAGTAGCAAGGGCTCGTCCCTTTCCATCAAAACCTAGCTGTCCCTCCACACTTTTAAACCCACCGCTTCGGAGGGCGTTTTTGCGGTCATTCACAGGAAATACAGGATGGTCGGGACCATCAAGACGCCCATGCAGTGGGAGCGCTTTACCCCAAGGATTGGGGTTGCAATCCCGATGGCCGTGGCTGTTGCTGCCACCAGGATGCCCTTCCAGCCGGTCAGGAGCCCTATCAAGACCACAAGGAACACGGTCGTTGCCTTGGACAGCAGGGGGTAGTCGATCTTTTCGATCCCCCGGACTGCCAGGCGCGTTATCCCCAGGGTCAGGACTACCGCCGGGAAGACGGCCGCCATAACAACCCCCACCATGAACAGGAAATCCCAAAAGGAGACGTCGGTAATCATCCTCTCCACCGCAATGGACGCCCCGCTCCTTGGGTTCCCGATGAGATAGAGGGCCAGGAATGCGTAGAGGGTCTCGGTGGTGTTCACCCCGCCCAGTGCCACCAAGAACTCCTCGTCCCCCTCGCCCCTGAAGAGGTTCTGGACCACCAGGGCGCTCTGGGATGTCCCGATGCTCGGTACAAGACCTGCCACAAGACCCGCACCCGCACCGATTACCACCCCCTTGCGGGCAGGCACCGGCCTTGCATCGGTGTGCTGTGGGGGTATCCTCGGCCGGGCCCGCAGGGACAGGAGCAGGGTGCTCAGGCCGAACAGTCCCGTAAGTGTCGGGAACAGGGCATAGGCCGGGTCCAGGACCCCGCCATCCAGCACCACCACCCCGAGGGCCCCGGAGTAGGCAACGATGGCCAGGGAGAAGGCCATCTTCTTCGGCTCCCCTTCCATGAGGACCATGTAGAGGATGACCAGGGCCAGGAGCCAGGGCAGGAAGTCCAGGAAAACCGAATAGAGGTAGGAAAAGAGGGCAAGACCCATGGGCAGGAGGGCGATGCCCACGGCCGAGGCCCCCACCCCGCCCACGACCGTCAGCCTCACCGCATCGTAGCCCCTGCCTGCAAGGAGCATCCTGTGGCCCGGCAGAACAGAGAGGACGCTGTCCTCCTGGGGCGCCCCCAGGAATATCGAGGGTATGAAATCCACGAAGGTGTGGACCACTGCCATGGCGATGATGAACCCGGTTACCTGGTAGACGTCGAAATGGGAGAGGACCAGGGGGGAAAGGGAGAGCAGGACAATCACCACGTTGTTCACGTGGATTCCGGGCAGCAGCCCGGTGAAACAGCCTGCCAGTGCCCCCAGGATGATGAGGGCCATCAACTCGTACACTGGATGTCCCCCGGTTCCTGGACCACCACCTCGGGCGCCCCCCTGTACTCCTTCACCCTGCCGGTCACTTCGACCCTCCGGCCCTCTGCGAGGCATCCGGTGTCGGCGTCCCTGGCCACATCCTGGAATATCGCCACCTTTATGCCCCCCGAGGCATCGGCAACCTCGAAGAAGACGTGCCCGTCCTCGTGGAACCTCAGGGAAACGACCTCACCTGCTGTGGAGACCTTCCTACCGGCATGGGAGAGGGATATCTCGGAAGGCTCCAGGAAGAGGGGCTGCAGCTGGCCGGAGACAAGGAAGAGCAGGAGGAGCCCGGCGGTGGAGACCGTGAAGGCCATGCCCAGGATTTGACGGTCATCCATTTTCCCCGGTTACGACCTCCACAGGTTTTTTGCCCCTCAGGTTGAAGAAGCTGTCCTCGACCCTGAGTTTCACCAGGTCCCCCTCCCGTGCACCGGAGGGGTTGTCCAGGGTATAGACCCCGGGTTTCACACTGGCCCGCAGGTCGTAGTTCACCTTGACCCTGATGCGGTTGCCCCCTTTGATGACCCTGCCGAAGGTGTAGTCCCTGCCGTATTTCCTCTTGAATGCGACCGACAGCACCGCTATACCGAAGACCGAGAGGATGAAGAGGTGGGCAAAGGGGAAGGCGAAATCCACCGTAGGTTTCCATTTCTTGACAAGAATCAGGAGGAAGGATATGCCCAGATAGGACAGGAAAAAGTCCCTGTATGCGGCGAAGTCGTCCGGCAGGCTATC
>JAADFM010000143.1 GCA_013152845.1 Methanobacteriota archaeon
CTGCAATCTCCAGGGCAGAGACCGAATCCACGTCGAAGACAGGCTTTGCCCCCGGCTCCTCGCCGTGGAGGGGGTGGTCCCCTGTGACGATAAGGCAGTTCACAATCCCCAGGGTAACGGCCCCCAGAAGGTCCGACCTCAGGGCGATTCTGTTGCGGTTGGCACAGGCCAGGTGCATGACGGGCTCGATTCCCTCATCCAGAAGGAGGCGCGAGAGAGCCAGTGGCGAGGGCCTGGCCATACCCCTGGGGCTGTCCGGCACACAAACGACGTCCGCATACTCCGACAGATACCCTGCCTCCTCCAGGAATCCCCGGGCATCCCCTCCCTTCGGCAGGGACGCCTCGGCGGTGATGACAAAGCCTTTTTCGATTCTCTCCCTAAAGGCCACTTTTCCTCCTCCTCTGGTATATCTCCACCCACACGCAGTCCCTCTCCCCGGCCCGCCCGGACCTTGACAGGCCGCACTTTCCCCCTGTGGCGTCTCCGCAGGGGCCTGAGACCATACCCTTGGGGCAGCGGGCAAGCGGGCAGATGCCCCCGGTCAGGTGTAGGATGCAGTCCCCGCAGAGGGCGCACCTCTTAAGATACTCACCCTTCCTGGGATATATGCCCAGGAACAGGGTATTGGTCCCGGGGAGGACCCTCAGTTCCCTCCGCCTGTGGATTATGGCCTGGCATCCGGCACCGCAGGCCAGCACCAGGACCCCGTGGCAGGGGGGTATGGCATCTATCCCCTCTCCTGAGTTTGGGAGGGCGCAGATGCCGTCCAGGACGGCCTTTCCCACCACCTCCTTCCCCATCCCTTCCAGGCGGGACGCCATGGCCTCCACCTGCTCCGGGCCCCCTACCTGATTGGACTTGGCGCACTTACTGCACCCCACCACCGCCACCCTCTCCAGGCCCTCCAGCATCTCCTCGACTTCTTCTGGGGATTTGGGTTCCATTATTATCATGGCTTCGGCCTCACGATAAATATTTAAAACAACATAATAAAGTATCCTTGGTTTTCATGTATATCGAGCAGGTGGACCCCGAGATGGCCCAGGCCATGAAGGCCGAGCTGGAGAGGCAGCGCCGGGGCATCAACCTCATAGCCTCCGAGAACTACGCCAGCCCGGCGGTCCTGGAGGCCCAGGGGTCGGTGATGACCAACAAGTATGCCGAGGGCTACCCACACCGGCGCTACTACGGCGGCTGCGAGCACGTGGACCGGGCCGAGGACCTGGCCATCCAGCGGGCCAAGGAGCTCTTCGGGGCTGAGCATGCCAACGTCCAGGCCCACTCCGGCAGCCAGGCCAACATGGCCGTCTACTTCGCCCTCCTGGAGCCAGGGGACACCGTCATGGGCATGGACCTCTCCTGCGGCGGCCACCTCTCCCACGGTAGCCCGGTGAGCTTCTCAGGCCGCCTCTTCAAGGTGGTGCCCTATGGCGTGGACCGGGAGACCCATCTCATCGACTTCGACGAGGTGGCACGCATAGCCGAGGAGGCCAGGCCGAAGCTCATCGTATGCGGTGCCAGCGCCTATCCGCGCACCATCGACTTCAAGGCCTTCCGGGAGGTGGCCGACGAGGTGGGTGCCGTCCTCATGGCGGACATCGCCCATATAGCCGGGCTCATCGTGGCGGGCCTGCATCCCAGCCCCTTCCCCCATGCCCAGATAGTCACCAGTACCACCCACAAGACCCTGCGGGGTGCCAGGGGCGGGCTGATCCTCTGCACAGAGGAGTATGCCAAGGCCATCGACAGGTCCATCTTCCCCGGTATCCAGGGCGGACCTCTCATGCACTCCATCGCGGCCAAGGCCGTGGCCTTCAAGGAGGCCATGAGCCCCGAGTTCAGGGACTACCAGGCCCAGGTGGTCAAGAATGCCCGGGTCCTCTCCGATGAGCTGGCCGGGAAGGGGTACAGCATAATCTCCGGCGGCACCGACAACCACCTACTGCTGGTGGATATGGTCAGGAGCAGGGGGATGACAGGCAAGGATGCCGAAGGCCTTCTGGGGGAGGTGGGGATTGTGGTAAACAAGAACACCATACCCTATGACACCAACAGCCCCTTTGTCACAAGCGGCATCCGGCTGGGCACCCCCGCAGTCACCACCAGGGGCATGAAGGAGGCCGAGATGAGGGAGATAGCAGGGCTGATTGACGACGTCCTCGGCCATCCCGGGGATGACGGGGTGAGGGAGAGGGCGGCCGCCAGGGTCCAGGAGCTCTCGGATACCTTTTATCTCTACAGGGAGTTCGACTGAAATTGACAACGATAATCGACGGCAGGAGCCTTGCCGCTGAGGTCGAGGAGGAGGTGAAAAAGGGCGTCCAGGAGCTGGTAGGCGGGGGCATGACCCCAAGGCTTGTCACCGTCCTGGTGGGGGACGACCCTGCCTCCAAGCTCTATGTGAGTTTGAAGAAGAAGGCGTGCCAGCGGGTGGGGATGGCCTACGAGGACGTGGTCCTGCCCGCGGATACCGCCGAAAGGGAACTCATCGAGCGCATAGAGGAGCTCAACCGCCGGGATGAGGTCCACGGCATCCTGGTCCAGATGCCCCTGCCGGCCCATATGAACAGCCAGCGGGTGCTGGCCGCCATCTCTCGCCGGCAAAGGACGTGGACGGCTTCGCACCCGAGAACCTGGGAAAGCTCGCCCAGGGCGACCCTACCGGGTTCGCTCCGGCCACCCCCATGGGCATCATGTATGCCCTGGACAGCCTCGGCATTGACCCCGGGGGCCAGGATGCGGTCATCGTCGGCCACACCGTGGTGGTGGGCAAACCCCTGGCCCTCATGCTCCTGGCACGGGACGCCACGGTATCGGTCTGCCACGTCCATACCAGGGACCTGGCATCCTACACGAAGAGGGCGGACATCCTGGTGGTGGCGGCAGGGAAGAAGCACCTGATAGGGCCGGGCCACGTCAAGGAGGGTGCGGTGGTCTTCGACGTTGGGATTACCAGGGAGGGGAAGAAGGTTTACGGTGACGTGGACTTCGAGGCCGTAAAAGAGAAGGTCTCCGCCATCACCCCGGTCCCGGGAGGTGTCGGCCCCCTGACCATAGCCTGCCTCCTGAGGAACGTCCTCAAGGCCGCCCGGCTGGCCCGGGGGTGATGGCCAGATGGGGATAGAGGCCCGGATTGCGGGGGTGGAGGTGGGGGACAGGAGCCCCCCGGCCATGATTGGCATCATAAATATCAGCACCGAGTCCTTCTACCAGGGTTCGGTGGCCGCCGGTGTGGAGGAGGCCCTGGCCCTGGCCCGGAGGATGGAGGCCGAGGGAGCCGATTTTATCGACCTGGGGGCCATGTCCACCAACCCCAAGGCGCCCATGCTCTCACCGAGGAAGAGGAGCGCAGGAGGCTCCTTCCCGTCCTGGAGGCCCTGGTAGGGGAGGTAAAGGTCCCCATCTCGGTGGACACCCAGCGGGCAGCCGTCGCCGGGGAGGCCCTGGAGATAGGTGCCGCGATTATCAACGACGTCAGCGCCTTCCGGTTTGACCCTGCGATGGCAGGTGTGGTGGCGGATGCAGGGTGTCCTGTGGTCCTCATGGCCACCAGGAAGACTCGGGGGGACGCCCTGACCATGGAGGAGGTCATAACGGCCTTGAAGGAGAGCATCCAGCTGGGGGAGGAGGCAGGGGTCAGGCCAGAAAACATCATAGTGGACCCGGGCATCGGCCTGTGGGTGCCTGGGAAGAAGACGGGGTACAACCTTGAAATCCTCAGGCGCCTGGGGGAGCTCCAGGTTCTCGGAAGGCCCGTCCTTGTGGGCATCTCCCGGAAGTCCTTCATCGGGGATGTCCTTGGAAAGGCCGACCCCTCGGAGAGGCTCTACGGTTCCCTTTCTGCCACAGCGGTTGCGGTGATGAACGGGGCCCACATCGTCCGCACCCATGACGTCACGGCGACCCGGGAGGCGGCCCGCATGGCCTGGGCCATCAGGACCGGCAGGGGGGAGAGAATCTGATGCCGTTTGTGTCAAATCAGGCAATACTTCAAAAAAGATATATATAACAAAAATATACTAAGGCAAAAGGGTACAGCGTTTCATTATTGCCCAGAAAAGAGAGAGGAGAAGTGGAGGTGTAAGGGGGGTTTATCCCCCCTATTTTCCTTTTACAAAAAACTATTAAGATGTTATTAATAATACGGTGGGCGGGAAGGGTCCTGCTGATTTTAAACCTCCACAAATCCTACCTCTCTTGGGACCTCTTCCCACCTCCAATTACTCTGGTCACGGATGCTCCTCGACCCATACCTGGCCATCGGGCGAGTATTCCTTCTTCCAGATGGGGACGAGCTTTTTCAGTTCATCAATCAGCCAGCGGCAGGCGTCGAAGGCGTCCGCCCGGTGCTCTGCGCCCACTACTATCAGGACGATGTTCTCCCCCGGCATTATCTCCCCTGTGCGGTGGACGATGGAGACCTCAATGACATCGAAATCCTCCAGGGCGCGCTCCCTCAGTTCAGCAAGCTTCTTCTCGGCCATGCCGGGATAGTGTTCGAAGACCAGCTTCTCCACCTC
>JAADFM010000144.1 GCA_013152845.1 Methanobacteriota archaeon
AGTGGGCAGTTGCCAGGCCGGCGAAACTCCCGCCAACGATAACGGCATCGTAGATATCGTCCGTGGTCATGGCTACCTGATGACTATGTAGGTGAACACAAGCAACCCGAGGAACTGGACCAGGGCGGCATAGGCCTCGAGTCTAACCTCGGCCTCCATGTAAGAGCAGGTTGAACCGAAGAAAAAGAGGGAGATTATGGGGCAGGAGATGAGGGCCTTCAAGAGGAGAAGGCCGGCAAAGAGGACCAGGCCGATGGTGAACTTGGACCTGACCTTCATATAATCCTGGACGAAGATATAGGAGAGGACCAGAAGGAGGAATATGTTCCCGACAGTCACCACCGAATATACGGTATAGAGCAGATCCGTCATCGATTTCACATCCTAAATCATCTTTAAATTACTTTTTCCTGATTTTGTCCCATGTTCCAAATCTCCTCAAAGGTGGCCCAGTTCTCCTCCATCCGGGGGAACAGGAAGTACATCTTGGCGTACTTGGAGCCGTGGTGGTGCGGATGATTGATGATGGAGAGGGTGTAAACCCTAACGCCTACAGTTCTTCCTCCTCGGCGGCCAGGGCCCTTACCGGGCAGCAGTGGACGCAGATGGAGCACCCCGGGGGGCATTTGCTGTTGTCCAGGGATACGGTCCAGTCCTCCTCGATGGTGATGACCTTCCAGGGGCAGATGGTGACACAGGCACCGCAGTCCACGCAGAGGTCCCTGTCCTTTGTGACTTTTTCCTAACTTTGTGACCCTGGCCCCGTGGCGTGAGAGGTTGTTCAGGGCCTCTTCCACCTGCTCGTCGGTGCCTATGATTTCCACATCGAGTTCCTTTCCCCACTCGCCGATTTTGGCATTGAAGATATAGAACTGGGCGCCGGTCTTGTATATGGTCTCCGAGATGACCGGCTCATTTACCTCGGTGGCGATGATCCTGCACTTAACCATGTTTTACACCCCCCAGGTACTTGGAGAGGTCCTCTGATGTGATTATCCCTTTCAGGTTGCCCTCCTCGTCCAGGACAGGGAGCCCTGAGATGTCGTGGGCAGCCATCTTCTGGGCCGCCTCCTTGAGGAGCTCGCCCTCGGTGACGGTTATTACCTCCTTGGTCATAATCCTGTCCAGTTCCTTCAGGCCCTGGGATACGGCCTTGGAGATGTCCCAGGAGGTGACTATCCCCACCAGCTTCCCGCCGTCAACCACTGGGAGGTGGTTAATACCCTTCTTTATCATCACCCCTGCCACTGACTCGATGGAGTCCCCCTTGCTCACGGTTATGAGGTCACTGGTTATCACGTCCCTGACAATGGGTGTCTTCCTCAGGGGCATGGGATTGAAGCTGCGCTCCCTGGGCAGGGTTTCCCCCGGCTGGGTGAGGAGGAACTCGCCCTTTTCAATCCAGGTCTTGAGGGTCTCTGCCACCTCCTTGGCCTTCTTGAAGGACGAGAGGGGGCTGGTCCTGACCATCTTCCCGTCGATTTCTATCTCCCCGCTTTTGAGTTCGGCATAGGAGACCTGGCGCAGGATGGGCCTCTTCAGCCTCGGCACGGCATAGTCCAGGACATTGGTGATGAGTTCCTCGTCAGAGAGCCCTGTCTTCTTGGCAAGGCCCACGTTCAGGATGGGTATGGGTATCCCCAGACCAACGAAGAGGGAGGTCCCGTAGCCCGGCACCGTGGCACCCCTGATGAACTCCGGGCTCATCTTCTTGACATCCCCGGAGACCGTTATGGTCCCCATGTTGTTGCCAGGGGAGTGCTGGGTGCCCTCGCTTACGATGTAGCCCTGGGTGCCCCCGAGAAATATCCTGGTCCCGATGCCTATGGTCTCGTAATCAGGGTCATTGGAGAGGGGGCTCAGGTTTCCGGCCCCGGAATAGGTCACGTTCCCGTATTTGGGGAGGAGCTCCCCCATGTAGGTGTAAAGGGTCTTATTGGATGAGTTGGTTGCAACATTATACTTCTGGTAGGCGTTGCGGGGATTGAGCATGATGGCCTGGTTGAGGTCGTGGATGGTGATGATGGTCTCGACCTCCTTGCGGGGATAGCAGTCCGTGCCGTAGGCAGTGGCCTTCAGCTCTATCTCGTGGCCCCTGATGAGGTCCTCGATGACGTGGGCCCCCCCGTATTCCATCCCCAGGGTCTCGCTGAGCTGGGTGGCGCCGATATATGCATCCACCGCGGCAAGGCCGGTATAGGCCTCCACGTCGTTGAGCCAGACCTTCTGCATCTTAATCGGGGGGTCCCCGTGACCGAAATTCATAAAAACCCCGGATGAACACATCAAACCAAAGGTGCCGGTGGTGACAACGTCCACTTCCTGGGCGGCCTTCTCAGGACCCTTCTCCTTGACCAGCTGGGTCATCTGGTCTGCCCTGAGGATGACCGCGTCGCCGTTGCGTATCTTTTCGTTTATCTCTTCGATGGTCCGGATTTGCTCCATTAGTTCACCTCGTTCAACTTCCATCCCAATTACAGATATATATAATTTACTGATATTTTTATGTCTGTTGGTAATAATGTTTGATTGATGTTAAAGGAAAATATTTAAGGGGGTGCCACCCCTACTACTACACCCGCGCCGGGGTAGTCTAGCGGCTAGGCAGCGGACTGCAGATCCGCCTACGTGAGTTCAAATCTCACCCCCGGCTCTCCTTGTCCCAGGGGAAGACCTCATCCAATCGAGGCGATGATTCCCTTAACCTCCCTCTCCACCCAGCCCGTCCCTTTTTTACGGCCCTCCTCGAGGATTTCCAGGAGGCGCCGGGCCAGATGACACGCCCTCTCGTACCCCTGCCTGCGGGCCTCCTCGATGGGTCCCCACCTCCCGGTCTCCCTGAAGTCCTGGAAGGCCCCTGTAATCTCGGGGAAGGCCACCTTCCTGTAGCCGGTGTGGAGGGCCATGTAGAACCCCAGGGAACCCTCCCTCTGCGCCCTGATGATGTAGTCCAGCATCCCTCCCGGGGCAGTGTCGGCAAGGAGGTCCTTCACCCCCCTGGCAAAGTGTTCCACGGTGGTGCTGGCAAAGGAGGACAGTAGATGATGCCACTCCTCCTCCGGGAGGACCCGGTCCCTGGCCTCGGCCATCTCGTGGTTGAGGTAGGTCATGAGCTCCTCGAGGGCTATCCTCCTGAAATCGGGTTCCATGGCCGCCGGGTCACCCAGCAGGCGCGTCTCGTCAAGGCCGTAGGCCCCGAAGGCGAACCCGAGGTAGGGGCTCCTACCTGTACTCCTCCAGCTTCCCCCAGAGGAACCTTTCCAGGGTGTCCCTGCGCAGATATATGGCATCCCCCTGGGTAAGGGCGGGACCGGCCACAAGGTCCCGGGCCACTTCCCTGCCCAGGAGGTTGACCCTGTAATCCCCTTCATCCCAGGATTCCTCAAGCTCTGCAAGGAAGAAGGAGGGCCTCAGGGAGCGCACAAGCCCTGCCCCGTAGAGGAGACCCCCGGGTTCCAGGTGGGCGTTTATGCCCCGGATGTCGAAGGGGTCGTAATCCGTGCCCTCAAGGGATATCTCCCTGAACTCCTCATCCTGCAACTCGGACCACATCCCCTCCTTCTCGCTGACCCAGTCCATGAGGAGTTCATGGTCTATGCGGGCGTAGGGTTTTGCCCCGGTGCTCCATTTGTACAAATCTATGAGCCTGATGAGGAGGCCGCAGATGGAGTAGGCACCCCAGTGCCGAGCGTTGGAGAGCTCGCAGTTGTAGAGGACCTGTTCCCTTATATCCACAAGGGACATACCAAAAATTTATAACCGTCTTGCTCTATTAAGGTTTGGCTGCTCCTTTCCTGCCCCGGTAGCTCAGCCTGGTGGAGCGCTTCCTTGGTAAGGAAGAGGTCGCGGGTTCGGATCCCGCCCGGGGCTTAACTTCTCTATAGAAGCCCCTTGGAATTTAAGAGCAATGGGCCCAAGGGGTGATCATGTTGGTGAAGGACATACACGGCCAAAAGCAAAGGCTTGACACGGCCATGGGGAGATATTCGGATAAGATATTCAAAGAAGACCATGAAGACATCCAGAGGTTTGTTGAAGACCTCATCTCACAGGGGTACAGCCCTGGGAGAGTCTATAAATACATTTGTTCCCTGGTGAGTGTTACGAATCTCCTCAAGGTCTCTTTTAGAGAGGCTGAGAAAAAAGATATCCGGAAATTTACCGCGACCCTGGAGAGGAGTGATTATAAGGCGTGGACCAAACACGACCTCAAAGTCATCCTTAGAAAATACATGCGGTGGTTGGGGAAGGAGGAGACCGTTGACTGGATGAAGATAAAACAGCCGAAGAATGGGACCCTGCCCCAGGAGGTCCTGGAGGAAAGTGATATCAAAGCCATGGCCGAAGCTGCCTTTACCACCAGGGATAAAGCTTTCGTGCTAGCCCTCTATGAGAGCGGGGCCAGAATCGGGGAATTCCTGCCTCTGAAAATAAAACACCTTGCCTTTGATAAACACGGCGCCCGCCTATGGGTGACAGGGAAGACAGGAGACCGCCGGATCAGGCTTATCTTTTCGGTGCTACCTATCCAGAAATGGCTGGATGAACATCCTGACAGGGAGGACCCAGAGGCTTATCTATGGTGTCAGATACCCGGACCTTACCACCCGGCAGAGAAGATAAAGAAAAGCCCTTTAAGCTATGGCTTCATTACCAGGATGTTAAGGGAGCTGGCAGAAAAGGCAGGAGTGAGGAAAAAAGTTAACCCCCATGCTTTCAGACATGCCAGGGCTACATTCATGGCCCGCTATCTTAAAGAGCCCGAGATGAGGGAGTTCTTTGGATGGGGTCGGGATTCCGAGATGCCTTCAATCTATGTCCATCTCTCAGGGAGGGACGTGGACTCAAG
>JAADFM010000145.1:0-2560 GCA_013152845.1 Methanobacteriota archaeon
CCAAATCATATCCCATGAAGACAGCCCTCACCATCGCCGGCTCGGACTCCGGGGGCGGGGCAGGCATCCAGGCCGACCTGAAGACCTTCGCTGCCTTGGGGGTCCACGGGACCTCGGTCATCACATCCCTGACCGCCCAGAACACCCAGGCCGTGGAGGCGGTCCAGGATGTCCCCCCGGACTTCATCGAGGCCCAGTTCGATGCCCTGCACAGGGACTTTGACATAAAGGCCGCCAAGACCGGGATGCTCTCATCAAGTGCCATCATCGAAACCGTCATGGAAAAGCTGGGGGACTACCCCCTGGTGGTGGACCCGGTGATGGTGGCCGAATCCGGCGGCCGGCTCCTGGAGGAGGATGCCGTGGAGAGCCTGAAAGGGCTCTTCCCGAAGGCTGCCGTCATCACCCCCAACCTGGCTGAGGCAGAGGTCCTGACGGGCATGGAAATCAGGAGCATTGATGACATGAAGGATGCGGCAGAGAAGATGGCAGGCCACGGCTGCTCGGTCCTGGTCAAGGGAGGGCACCTCAACGCCACCGACGTCCTCTACCACGGGGGGGAATTCCATGTCTTCGAGGGCGAACTCCTCGGCGGCGGGGCCCACGGCTCAGGCTGCACCATGGCCTCTGCCGTCTGCGCCTGCCTTGCCAAGGGGTACGACCTGGTGGATGCCGTCTCAGAGGCCAAGGATTTCGTCACAAGGGCCATCGCAAATGCCCACTCACCGGGCAGGGGCGCCCCGGTGGTGAACCAGCTCAGGGACATCCTGGACGCATCGGAAAGGTACCGGGTGCGGGAGGCCCTGGCAGGTGTTGTGGCCAGGATGGAGGGGCGGGGGTTTGCGCCCTTCATCCCGGAGGTGGGGACCAACATGGCCTACGCCCTGCCCCGGGCCAGGGACAGCGGAGATGTCTGCGCCATATCCGGGCGCGTGGTCCGGGTCTCGGGAAGGGCCAGGGCGGTAGGCTCCCTGGAGTTCGGGGCCTCGAAGCACGTGGCTGCAATCGTCCTGGCGGCCATGGCCCACGACCCGGGAGTGAGGTGTGCGGTGAACATCCGGTATTCTCCAGAGACTGTAGACGCATGCAAAAGGGCCGGGCTCTCGGTGGCCTCCTTCTCCAGGGAGGAGGAGCCCGAGGGTGTCAGCACCATGGAGTGGGGTACTGATTCAGCAATCAGGTCCATGGGCAGGGTCCCGGACGTGATATACGACAGGGGCGGGGTGGGCAAGGAGGCCATGGTGCGGGTCCTGGGCAGGGACCCGGAGGATGTCTGGCAGAAACTCCAGAGGGTCATCGCCGCTTCAAAAGGAGCCGGAAGTTGAACCCGTCCTCGGTCCTCGACTCGGTGACCACGTACTCGCACCCGTCGAGGTAGAATATCACGTCCATTAGGGACATGGTGAACTCCTTGACCGTGACCCGGGCCTTCAGGAAGGTGCCCTTCTCCTCGTCAACCACCAGGGCCAGGGGTTCCAGCTCGCCCATAACCCCTACCCGGGAGGATACCGAGGGAAAACCTAGAATAAGTCGCCGAAAACCGAAAGAAGGAACGTGGCAATTCCAAATTGGAGGGAATTGAAAAACCCCACCGTCTCGTATCTAATCCTGCCGTCGTCCAGGGCCTCTGGGAAGCTCGTTTCGCCTGTCACAATCTCTTCCACGGTCGCCATATCTGAATATATGCTCACCGTGTAGTCCTCTATGGGGCCCGGAGAGATATCTGAAATCCTGCCATCCACGGTAACAAAGGAGACAGTCCATCCCTCATCCAGATTCAGATTGACCCTCTCGTTGGCAAAGAGGCTTGAAAGGACGGGCATCCCCTGGATGCGGGAATTGTAAAGCTCCTCCACCTCCAGGAGAAACTCCTCCATCTCCATGTGCCGGGGATGGAGGACCTCCCCCATGGTCCTGGACTCCTCCCTGTCATATGAGGGGGTAACAGCAGGGAACCCCGTGCAATCCCAGCACCCGGTCTTGTAATTGTAATAGCACTGGGAGGTTAGGTCCGTGCACTGTTGTTCACATGCATCCCGGGTAGGGTACTGCCCCTTGCCGGGGTCGCAGGAGGGATAGAAGCACTGACAGCAGTAGGAACAGCAGGACTGTCCCTGAGCGCACCCGGTGGGGTCTGCAAAGGGGTCGCACTCCTCACCCATATCCTCTTCTATCACCCCGTTGCCGCAGCAGCAGCTATCTGGGCAGGCATCCGGGCCGCAGATGTTCTCCACTACCTTGTTTATCTGTTCCTGGGTGGGCTTTGCGTTGGGGCCGCTGGTATCACTCATTATACCCCCACCCTCACCGTCATCCAGTCCCATCATGTGCCCTGCCTCGTGGGCAGCATCTTTGTAGGTCTCGCCATCCCCACCCGACACCGGGCGGCTCATCTGGTCCGACCACCACCCGTCCAGGCTCGCCCCGCCCTGTGAAGGACTCTGGGTATTATAGCCCATGTACCCCACGGTATAATTCTTCGTCCCGTCGGGGTTGTAGTAGAAGGGCGGGTTGGTTGCCCAGGGGGTCACCATAACACAGTGATAGCCCGGGGGCGGGG
>JAADFM010000145.1:2596-3041 GCA_013152845.1 Methanobacteriota archaeon
CGAGTCGAGGACCGAGGACGGGTTCAACTTCCGGCTCCTTTTGAAGCGGCGATGACCTTCTGGAGTTTCTGCCAGACATCCTCTATCTCGTTTTTCATCCTTTTTATGTAGGCGTCATCTGCCCCGGAAAAAGCGATATTCAATGTTATTGTAACCTCGCAGTCGGTGGTCTCACAAGTTGTACTTGCCAAAACCAAAGGAATCGCGGATAGGACAAATATCCCCAGCAGCAACGCCCCTGGTAACTTTTTGGCCCCCATACTTATAATGATTGGCACCATCATATAAATGAGTTAGTCTTCCTAGTACACGGGGGCCTCGTTGATGCCCAGGCCCCGGGCAAAGCCTGCGCCGAAGTGGTAGAAGGCCATGCCCATGAACTCCTCGAGGAAGCTCCTCTCAGTGTATGTGACGGTCTTGGGCTCCCCCTCAATGCCCCCGAGCT